>JBATAS010000038.1:0-10787 GCA_049661965.1 Ferruginibacter sp.
GATTACAACCGTACCCAACGTAAGTTTTATTGCCACAACCAATAAAGGTGAGGTTAAGAAAATTAACAACCCTACGGAAATGCCGGACCCTACAAGGATTGATCATATTGATGAACCCTTTATTAAAGCACAGATCATTACCAAGCCGGAGTATATCGGTAATATCATGACGCTTTGTATTACCAAGCGTGGTATTCTTACGCACCAACATTATTTAACGCCAACCCGTGTGGAGCTTAGTTTTGAAATGCCTTTAACAGAGATTGTTTTTGACTTTTACGATAAGCTTAAAAGTATGACCCGTGGTTATGCATCATTTGATTACCATCCCTTGGAATACCGTGCCAGTGATATTGTTAAGATGGATATTTTACTCAACGGCGAAAAAGTGGATGCATTGAGTGCATTGATACATCGTGGCCGTGCCCATGAATTTGGCCGCAAGCTTTGTGAAAAACTGAAAGAGCTGTTACCAAGGCAGCAGTTTCAGATTGCGATACAGGCCGCCATTGGTGCCAAGGTTGTTGCCCGTGAAAACATAAGTGCCATGCGTAAGGATGTTACCGCCAAATGTTATGGTGGCGATATAAGCCGTAAGCGTAAACTTTTAGAGAAACAGAAAGAAGGTAAGAAGCGGATGAAACAGATTGGTAATGTGGAAGTGCCGCAGGAAGCGTTCCTCGCTGTACTCAAACTAAATGATTAATGCCTGGAATTATGAGTTATGAACCTACCTGCCGGTAGGCAGGTTATGAGTGATGAGTTGTTAGCTGTAGGAAGCAACTCTTAACCTTTAACTTTCAATTCATTCCTTTTGAATAAAAAACAACGTATCATTCTTTTACTGCTGATTGTGGCGTACCTGATAAATGGTATTAGCTCAATCAATAGTTTATCCATTACTGCCGATGAGGGCTCTCACCTGGCGTTTGGTATAAAAATGCTGAAAGGTGATCCTGCCCGTACCAATCCCGAAAAAGATAACAGTAAAATGCCGGTATCGGTTATTAATGCCATTCCACGGGCATTTGAACAGTTATTTAATAAAGAGCTTACTAAAAACGATTATGGCGAAAGTGACACTATCAAAGGACGATATATCACACTGTTGTTTTCGGTATCCATCATTCTGCTTGTCTTTACCTGGAGCAGGAAACTCTATGGCATTAACGCAGGATTGTTTTCGGCTTTTTTGTTTTCGGTTTGTCCAAACAATCTGGCCAATGCCGTATTGGTAACTACTGACACTTATTCGGTTTTCTTTCTGTTAGCTACTATGTATTTTTTATGGCGATACTGTAACAGTAAAACTAATAAAGACTTTATATGGATGGCTATTATGCTGGGCTTATCGCAATTGGTAAAACAATCGCTTTTTCATTTGTATGTGCTGGTGCCGGTTTGTTTGGTTATTTATACCGTGGCGATGAAAGAAAAGATTAAGTGGATGCTACTGTTTAAAAAGCTGCTGATTACATTAAGTATAAGTTGGGTTATTATTAATGTTGGATTTATTTTCTGGCATTGGTATATGCCGCTGGGCGATTATCATTTTATGAGTTCGTTGTTTCAAAACGTACAACAGGCTTTACCGTGTTGGTTTCCGGTTCCTGTTTCTGAATCATTTGTAACGGGGCTTGATCAGGCAAAATATTACGACCAGTTGGGTGGGGGACTACAACAAAGCTCTTTTGCCAATGTAACCATACTTGGGCATAGCAGTACCGGTGGCAGCTTTTGGTATTATTATATAGTAAGTATTTTTTTTAAAACTCCCATTACTTATTTGATTTTGATTGGCTGGGCCAAGTACATTCTTTACAGGAAGCTGCGCTTTAAGGGCTTTATGCGTAACGAATTCTTCTTACTGGCACCGGCTGTTTATTTTATTGTGCTGATGAGTTTTATGTACAATACGCAGGCGGGTATCAGGCATATTATTTTTGTTTATCCGTTGATATTTATTGTATGCGGGGTAGTTTTTAAGTATGCAGTTGGTAAGAATGACCGGTTGTTGTTGATTGGTTTGAGTAGCTGGTTGCTGATGAGTGTTGGTCAGTATTTTAATAATTACTATCCCTATACCAACGAGTTTATTGGCCATAAAGAAAGAGCTTACAAATATGTTGGAGCCGGCAATCTTAATTTTACACAGGCCGAGTGGCTGGTTGATGATTACCTGCAAAAGCATCCCGATATAAAAAGAGCGCCGGAATTACCGCAACCAGGAAAATTTGTTTTAGTAATTGACAGTTACCTGGATATATGGAATACCGGAAAATACCAATGGCTCCGCAAGCTGAAACCTGTTGGTGAAGTACATTACAGTTACCTGCTGTTTGATGTACAACCAAAAGATTTAGAGCCTTAATTTTGTTATTGGTAACAGGGTTGTTGCAGATCAGTCACAAAAAACTATTATTAAATCCGTAATTTTAAAATAAAAAATATGAGTAATTTTTCTTTAGATTCCAACATGGATATTGCAGTTAAAGCCAGTTTTATTGCTAAAGGCAGCGATGCAGCTTTAACCGGAACTGATTATGAATTCCGTTTGTTTGAAAAAGATTTTATGGAAGATGATTACCTGGGCAGAAGTGGACTGGATGAAAACGGAACTGCAAGAGTATCTTTCAAGCATGGCGATTATAAAGACTTCTTAAATCCTGAAGCAAATCCAGATTTGTATTTTGCTTTATACAAAGGCGAGGCCCTGATTTTTCAAAGCAAGGTAATGCATGATGTAGATGTGGATGGTTTAGAAAAATTTAAAATGGGCGTAGGAGAGGTTGTTGATCTGGGAACTTTTTTAGTATAACCATCAACCGTTCCCTTTTCCTTTTGGTTTTGTAGCTGGCTTCTTTTCCGGTTCGCCGGTTTCTATAGTTTTTAGTTTGTTCTCATCAATATTGCCTGCAGGGTCACGTATAGGGTTGGGTACAGGTGCCTGTCCATCAGGTGTTACCAGGTTGAATACTTTCTCAATATGAACCCATTTGCCATTTTTCCATTTAAAACCTTCGTAGTCTCCATCACCGATTAATGTCCATTTCTTTTTTGGTTCGTTTGATTCTGAAATCAGGTGTTCTACCACGATAATGTCTAATTCCTTATCATAAGTAAGTCTGGGGCCTGCTTCTTTTTTATATTCCAGTATAAAGCGGCTGTGCGCTGTTTTAAAAACAGCATCATCTTCGTAACTGAAATACCTGCCGCCAAAAACCGGTTCATCATTTTGAAAACTTAATACTTCAATGATCTTGCGGCTGCTGCGGATATTGTTTTCATCAAATCCTAACAGAGTATAAAAATTCTCATTACCACTTCTTTTTTGAATGATCTTGTAATAGATAGCGCCAATCCAGCCCTTGTTGTTGCCAATAGTGTCGGCCACATTGGTTGTAATATCCGATTTGTCAATCAGCGGAAACAATTTCAAAGCGCCATTATAGGTTTTCATTTGTATGGCACCATGCTGCCGTATCACATTTTCATTAATAACCAGTTGCCAGGTGAAGATGCGGAAAACGCTATCAGGCGAATATAAAATAGAAACGGTTTGCAATGATTCAAATGGGTGTTGAAAAGAGTTTTTTGTTACGAGTGCCCTTACAAGCATACGGGTAAAAATGCTGTCGGCCATCAGGCGGTCTTCGGCATTTATTCCCTGTATAATTTTAACCGATTGTTCCCTGATGGAATCTTCTTTTTGAGTTAAGATTTTCAGATCAGCCTTGCTGATGCTTTGGGCAAAACAGTAATTGCCAACAACAAGCAGTACCAGTAAACCAAACAATTTATTCATGCGTTAAAAATAGTTAATCCTTAAACATGAACGGAGAAAAATTATTGTTTGCTGTAAAAAATTAACTAAAGCTTATATAAAGTAAAACAAGCCACAGATAAGCATTAGGGAGTTTGCGGCAACATTTGGGCAAACTGCCACAAAGAATTACAAACCATGTCAATTCTTTCGTCATTCAAATCTACTTCGGGCCGGGTAGTTGGCAGAAAGACAGTTTGTACGCCCAGGTTGCGGCCAAACTGCATGTCGCTGAGGGTATTACCAATCATGATGGATTTGGTAAGATCAATGGAATCGAAATCCTGTACAGCCTGCAAACCCATGCCGGGATTAGGTTTTCGGTTGGGGCTTTCATTATCAATATCCGGACAAAAATAAACTGCATCAATTCTGCCGCCTGTATGTTCAATTTCTGCAATCATGTTTTTGTGTATCAGTTCTACATCCTGCTGCCGTGTTACGCCCTTTCCAATTCCACGCTGGTTGGTAATTACAATGATGTGATTGAATGTTTTTGCAAAAACAGCAATAGCTTCTTTTACTCCATCATAAAAACCAAACTCATCCCAGGTATGAATATAGTCGTTGTGTTTTTCGTGGTTGATAACACCATCACGGTCGAGGAAGAGTGTCCAGGTATTGTCTATGTTATTTAGATTGATCATTTTAATTATTCAGATAGCTAATTCAACCTGCGCTCTTTTATAGTCTTCAGGTATCCCGATGTCGATGAAATATTCATATTGTATAAAGCCTTGCATTTTTCGTTGATCAAAAAGTTTTTCCAGGTAGTCTTTTTCAAATGAAAATTTTACCGGCAGTTGTTCTTTCAAAAAACTATTCCTGTTTAATGCGTAAACTCCGCCGTTGATCAACCCCGATGTATAAAACTGCTTTTCTTTAAAACTGGCAATGGAATTATCATTGTTTAATTCAACAACTCCATACCGGTCAAAGTCCTTCATTGGTTTTAAAGAAAGTGTACAATCTGTTTCGTTTGAATCCTGAACAGCAGCAAGTTCTTTTACATTAATTTTAAAAATAGTATCTCCGTTAAGCACCAAAACATTTTTTTCGGTTGCTAAGCTGCAGGCAAGCTTTATCGCACCTCCTGTACCAAGCGGTTCTTCTTCTATGGCAAATTGCCACTCAAGCTCAGCATGTTGTTCTTTTACATAATCAATGATCATTTCACTTTTATAGCCAACAGAAAAAATAAAGCTTTCAACTCCCTGACTTTTTAAATAGTCAATCACATAAAACAAAAATGGTTTACCTGCCACAGGAGCCATACATTTTGGAACATCATTAACTACTGTTCTTAATCTTGTACCCAATCCACCAGCTAATATAATGGCTTCTTTTATCATCCGAAATATTGAGCCTCCACCAACTGGCAAATAATATGTCCTAATAAAATATGACTCTCCTGAATACGTGGTGTGTCGGTTGAGGGCACATTAATTAAATAATCGGAAAGAGCTTTTAAGGTTCCGCCGGTAGCGCCGGTAAATGCAATAGTGGTCATTCCTTTTTCACGGGCTGTTTCAAAGGCGTTATAAATATTCTTACTGTTGCCGGAAGTGCTTAATCCAACCAACACATCGCCTTTGTTACCAATACCTTTTATTAAACGTGAATACACTACATCGTAACTGTAATCATTAGCAACGGCAGTCATATAGGAACTATTGCAATGAAGAGCCTCTGATGGCAATGCATCTCTGTCGGTATAAAAACGGCCGCTGAATTCGGCAGCCAGGTGTTGAGCATCGGCAGCGCTGCCACCATTGCCACAAAACAAAACCTTGTTGCCGGCTTTAAATGTTTTTACAATTACTGCAATACATTCCTGTACTGTTTTCAATAATTCTTCATTTTGTAAAACATCCTGCTTTACATTAATTGAAGACTGCACTATTTTTTTTATCTGTTCCATACTTCTTAATTTAAACACTCCATGTTGTTAAACCATGGTTTACAAAAGAATATTCCCGTACCTCTCCACCAAAATTCTTTAATGCTTTTATTACTTCGTAACGACTGTTGCCGGGGCAATAAAATATCATAAATCCGCCGCCACCTGCACCGCTTATTTTGCCGCCTGTTGCACCCGCTTCTTTAACAGCGGTATAAATTTTTTCAATATTGGTATTGCTTATATTGGCTGCCATATTTCTTTTTTGCTCGAAACCGTAATCAAGTATCAGTCCCATTTCATTAAGATTGCCCTGCAGTAATGCTTCTTTCATCATACTGGCCTGCTCTTTCAGGTGATGCATGGCTTCAATGCTTTTTTCATTCTTGTTCTGTACATTTTTTACCTGCTCTTTAATAATGCCTGCACTTTCCCGGGAGGTTGATGTAAAATACAATACCAGGTTATTCTCCAGTTCGTGTAAATATTCGGGTTTGATACGCAGCGGATTCACTATCACTTTATTGCCCGAAAATTCCATAAAATTTACACCGCCAAAAGTTGCAGCATATTGATCCTGTTTACCACCTGCCAGCTGAAGATCGTTTCTTTCTATATCATAAGCATACTGTGCAATTTTATATTCATCCAGTGGTAGCTTGAGCATTTCCTTAAAAGCGCCAAGCACGGTAACCACCAAAGTTGATGAAGTGCCTAAACCAGAACCTGCAGGAGCATCAACAAAAGTAGACAGCCTGAAACCTCCCAAGGGAAAAGAATAATCTTTCTGAATACGGTTATAAACAGCTTTCAATAAATCGAGTGTACCATCTATCGGTAACTGTGGAAACAGGTCAAATTCCTGCTTTTCATTTCTGTCAAGTGCCTGGATGATAATTTTATTTTCAGTCAGCGGTTCAATGGAAGCGTAGGCAGATAAGGAAATGGTGGTATTTAATATGGCACCACCAAACTGTTCGCTGTACGGACTCACATCAGTACCGCCCCCGGCCAGTCCTATTCGTAAAGGTGCTTTGCTTCTGTATATCATGCCATGTTTTTAATGCTGCAATTTAAACCGATTATGCCAATATCCGGCCTGTTGGGGTTTTGTTGAATAATCAGCGGTTCTTTGCCAGTTCAAGAATATTTTCGACCATCTTTTCCCAACTGAACTTTTTCTTCTCTTCCAGCAGATGAGGCATAAAGTGATTTTCTCCTTTTTCGAAATACTCAGTAATCTTTCCGGCAAGCGATTCAGGATTTGGTTCTGCCACCAGGCCAACCTTATCATCGGGTACCATAGCGGGTAAGCCGCCAACATTGGTAACAATCATCGGTTTCTCAAAATGATAAGCCAAAGGTGTTACGCCGCTTTGTGTAGCGTTCCGGTATGGTTGAACGATAACATCGGCAGCACATAAATAGTTCTTCACTTCACTATCAGCAATAAAATGTGTGTGTAAGATGAGACTGTCCTTTATTCCCAGTTTTTCAATTTGTTCATCATATTGTTTTTTATCATCGTAAAACTCGCCGGCTATTAAGAGTTTAATTTTTGAAGTTTGTTTTTTGCTTTTTACCAGTTTCATGGCATCAAGCAACATATCCAATCCTTTATACTTTCGGATAAAGCCAAAAAACAATACTATTGATTCCTCGTTGCTGATACCCAATTCCTTTCTTGCCATTTCCTTACTGATCTTCTCACCAAAATTATCGTACAAAGGGTGGGGCAGCAGTGTTGCTTTTTTTGTTTTGGTAAATGAACGCAGGTCGTTCATCACCTGTTCACTCATGATGATGAAGGCATCTACTGGTTTTATAAAATAACGGGTGAAAGGCTTGTCGCCAAAGCGTTTTTCATGTGGCACAACATTATCTGCAATGCAGATTATCCTGCTGTGTTTATTTTTTTTAATGATTCGCAGGATTGTACCCAGGCATGGGCCCATCATCGGAATCCAGTATCTTACCACAACAATATCCGGTTTCAGTTTTTTTAATTCCCGTCCAACACTTATCCAGTTAAAAGGATTTACCGAATTTATCCGGGTATGAATATCGAGCCCCTTTGGTGCAGCTTCATCAGTAAATTGTGATTTGCCCGGGAATAAAAATCCGGGGTACTGCAATGAGAATGACCAGATACTTGTTTGAAATCCTTCGTTTACAAATTGCCGGGCAAGCCGCTCATTAAATGTAGCTATCCCTCCGCCACGCAGTGGATGTGCAGAGCCAATGATAACAACCCTGTTACCCTCCAGCCTCCTGAAGGAGGAATTGGAAGCTTCCATATTAATTTAATCCGGTTTTAGTTTCTATCAAATAATTATTACGCTCAGGCGAATTACGGGAAATTAATTCACCAATAAATCCTGCCAGGAATAATTGCGTACCAATGATCATGGCTAATATCGCAAAGAAGAAAAGCGGCCGTTGCGTCATGCCGGTTATATCAAAAAAGAATTTAGAAACCGTGAGGTATAGAAAAATAGAAAGACCAGCAAAGAAACATAAGGTACCCCATAAGCCGAAGAAGTGCATAGGCCGCTTACCAAATTTGCCTACAAACATAATGGAGGCCAGATCGAGAAAACCATTTACAAAACGCTCCCAGCCAAATTTAGTGATACCATATTTTCGGGCACGGTGTTCAACTACTTTTTCGCCAATGTTTCTGAAACCCGACCACTTGGCTAAAATGGGAATGTAGCGGTGCATTTCGCCATATATCTCTACGCTTTTTACCACTTTCTTTTTATAAGATTTTAAACCACAGTTAAAATCATGCAGCTTAATGCCTGAACTTCTCCTGGCAGCGGCATTAAATAATTTTGATGGAATATTTTTAGTGAGTTTATTATCATAGCGTTTTTTCTTCCAGCCACTTACCATATCAAATCCGTCTTCAATAATCATTTTACGCAATTCAGGGATTTCATCCGGACTGTCCTGCATATCGGCATCCATGGTTATTACAACATCGCCCTGTGCAGCTTTAAAGCCTTCGTTAAGAGCCGCACTCTTGCCATAATTACGCTGAAACTTAATGCCCTTGATATTTGCATTGCCTGACCGTAGTTGCTCAATCACATTCCAGGAATTATCTGTACTCCCATCATCAATCATAATGATCTCATACGAGAAATTATGCTGCTGCATCACCCGTTCAATCCATGCCGCCAGTTCGGGCAATGATTCATCTTCATTATATAACGGTATAACTATTGTAATATCCATTTTTTTTATTTTCTCTTCATAAAGAATAAAGATGTTACTGCTGCTATAGCTCCACCAATCAGCAGGTATCCAAATACAGCACCCGATATCAGCATGGTAAGATAATACTGTTTCATCTTATCAATATTTGCCTGCATTTCGGCAGGGGTGCTATTTCCTTTTTTTATTAAATCCTCGCTGTATGCTTTGGCCATTTCGTCCTTAAACTCTGGATGTAATTTATTAATAACAAAAGTAAATACCACCATCAGTAAAGTAACAACAATAAAACATTTAAAACCGTGCAAAAAGAAACCTGCAAATTTATTAGTGTTTTCTGCAGACTTTGAATAATCATAAATTGCCCAGACTATACCAGCAGCGTAAATGGCATAGATGAGGTATTGTAATGGACTATCGAATGGCTGACCGGTATAAAAAAATAGTAACGACAGGCCAATCATTACAGCAGCAGTTAATAAACCTTTATTTGTAGCACTTAATTTTTGCAGCATGGTTTAATTCAATTGAATATTCGATTTATTAATTATTCCAATTACTTTTCCTTTTAGCGTTTTGCCTGTAAAGGGAGTGTTCTTAGATTTAGACTGTATCATTTTTTCAGTAAAAACAAATTCTGTATCGGCCGTAAATAAAGTTAGCGAAGCCATTTCACCTGCTGCAATTTCCGGTACAGGTAATCCGAATATTTGCCTGGCATTTACAGCCTGCATTTGTACAAAATCAGCAGCGGGTAAACCAATTGTTTGCAAAACAGCAAACATGGTTTCAAGGCTTATCATACCTGGTTTTGCATATTCAAATTCGCATGTCTTGTTATCCCAATGTTGCGGAAGGTGATGAGAAGCAATACTGTCAACGGTTCCATCAAGCAACGCTTTGCGAATGGCCATCATATCGGCACGGCTTCTTAAGGGAGGGTTTAGTTTTAAATTACTGTCGTAACCCTGCAGGTCTTCATCGCAAAAAAATACCTGATATGGTGTAATGGAACAACTTATTTTAATTCCTCCTTCTTTTGCCCGCTTGATGTATTCGAGGCTCTTGGGCGATGATATACCTGTAAAATGCAGCTTACTATCGGCATATCTGGCTAATTTAATGTCACGGGCAACCATTAATTCTTCTGCCATTGCGGGTTTACCGGGCAGTCCCATTTGTGTAGAAACAATACCTTCATTCATCAATCCGCCTGATCCTATGCTGGTATCATCGGGTAGCTGTATTACTGTACCATCAAAACTTTTTACATATTGTAATGCTTTTAGTAACAAGCCCGAATTTTGAATAGGATGTATGCCATCACTGAAAGCTATGGCCCCTGATTGCCGCATATCATACATTTCGGAAAGCTCTTTACCGGCAGCATTTTTGGATACAGCACCCATTGGATGAATATTCACCGGAACCTGCCTGGCCTTTTGTACAATATATTCAACCTGTGCTTTATTATCAACAACGGGGCTGCTGTTAGGTATCAGCATTACATCAGTAAAACCACCGGCAGCAGCAGCTTTAGCACCTGTCTCAATACTTTCTTTCTGTTCAAAGCCAGGATCGGCAAAGTCTGCAAAAATATCCATCCAACCGATGCTTACGCACAGCCCTTTTTGGTCGATAACTTTATCAGCTTTTTCAGTAATTGCATCTGCAATTGTCGAGATTTTGCCATCAACTATTAAAATATCTTGGGTTTGTCCGTTAAATGGAGAGGAGGAAGAAATGATTGTAGCCTGCTTAATTAATATATTCATTTATTAAAGGATTGAGCAAATATCATAAAAAAAAGTCAGGTTATGAAACCTGACTGTAAAAATGTCG
>JBATAS010000039.1:0-3706 GCA_049661965.1 Ferruginibacter sp.
TACATCAACAGTGCAAAATCCATCGCATGTATATCCAACAACAGGTGTTTACAATGTTACTTTAACTGTTACTACAGATAGCGGTTGTGTAAGTAACCCGATTGCCACAATTCCTGTTACCATAAACGACAGACCTGCAGCGGGTTTCATTATTCCTGAAGTTTGTTTAAGTGATACATACGCTCAATTTACCGATACCAGCAGCATTACAACAGGTACCATTACCGGCTGGCAATGGAATTTTGGTGATCCCGCCAGCGGACCTAACAATACATCTACATTGCAAAATCCTCAGCATAGTTATTCAGCAGTAGGTGCATATAATGTAGAGTTGATTGTAACCAGCAATAACGGTTGTACCGATACCATTGTACAATCATTATTTGTAAATGGCAGTTTCCCGGTTGCTAATTTCACCGTAAATAACCCCGCAACTTTATGTGCCAACGATTCGGTTTCTATTGTTGAGGCATCAACTGTTTTCCCGGGTGTAATTACCAAAGTGGAGATTTACTGGGATAATGTTGGTTTCCCCGGCACATTTGACTTAGATGATAATCCAATTACGGGTAAAGTGTACAAGCATTTATATCCAAACTTCCAGTCGCCATTAACCCGAACATTTACTATCCGTTACCGGGCATACTCGGGTGGTGTTTGTGTAAACGACAGGATAGCTAATATTACAGTTAATGCAGCACCATTGGTACAGTTTAATGCTATGCCCGATGCCTGTTTACTGGCAACGCCATTCCAGATAACACAAGCCAGCGAAGTTGGCGGCGTGCCGGGTACAGGTACATTTACCGGGCCGGGTGTTTCACCCACAGGTCTCTTTTCGCCTTTGGTTGCAGGTATTGGTACGCATACCATCATGTATACATTCATATCAGCAACCGGTGGTTGTGTTGATACCATGAGTAATATTATCACCGTACTGGATACGGCTACAGCTAAATTCAGTTATGTTTCTCCTATTTGCGAAGGCAATGCAGCTTCATTTACCGAAGAGTCAACAGCACCTGCATCAGTTACCCTTAGCAATACCAGCTGGGATTTTGGCGATGGTACGCCAATTGAAAATCATTTACCGGGTACCACCTTTACACATACGTTTCCTGCTTCGGGAACATTTATGGTAAGCATGTACAATGTATCGGCTTATGGCTGTTCAAGTACACCGCATGTTTTACCGGTAACAGTAAGCCCCAGGCCGGTACCCGCTTTTGCTGTTGATAAACCGGACTATTGTCTGCCTAATGCAATTGTGAAATTTAACAACCTGTCGGCTATTGCCGATGGCAGCCCGCTTATATATTCTTGGGAATTTGGAGATCCTGCAAGCGGAAATAATACTTCATCTGCATTAAGTCCAACGCACTGGTTCTCTGGTGTTGGCCCATATAGTGTTAAACTTCAAGTTACCAGTAATGTGGGATGTATTCATGATACAACCATAATAGTGAACAATATTCATCCACAACCCAAAGCCGATTTCAGCTTTAGCAAACCTGCCATTTGTATTGGCGATGATATTACTATAACTGATAACAGCGATGGTAAAGATGGTATCATAAATCAATGGAACTGGGATTTGGGAGATGGTACAACCCGTACTACCAGCACAGTTAACTACACATACACCGATACAATTACTTACAATGTTGTATTATACACGGTTAACAGTATTGGCTGCAACAGCGATACATTAACCAAACAGTTTACGGTTTATCCATACCCGCATGTAAATGCCGGACCCGACAGGTTTATTCTGGAAGGCGGTACCATAACTTTAGAGCCGGTTACTTTTGCCAATGATGCTCAATATTTATGGACGCCAAATCTTTACCTGATTGATAATAAGATTGCCAAAGTAAAAGTTCATCAACCCTTAACGGATATGACTTATACACTTACTGTTACTGGAAGAGGTGGTTGCCCATTGAGTGATGATGTATTTATCAAGTTGCTCAAATTCCCGGTAATACCAAATACGTTTACGCCAAATAATGATGGCATTAATGATACCTGGCGGATAGATTACTTAAATACTTACCCCGATAACAGGGTGCAGATATTTACAAGAGCCGGGCAATTGATATTTGAATCGAGAGGGTATAATACGCCATGGGATGGTACGCTGAAAGGTAAATCGATGCCGATAGATACATACTATTATATAATTGAACCTGGCAATGGCCGTGACCCGATTACCGGTTATGTAACTATACTGAAATAAAATGCCGCAGCAAATCTGAAAAGTTTTGCTGCGGATTATTAATTGAATTGCTTTAAAAGGAAATTGATTACCGGGTGAATAAATCTGAAAACATGAAGAAATATTTTTTAATTACTGTTGTTTGTTGCCTCACGGGTTTTGTTGCTAAATCGCAATCGAAACCGTTTTATACACAGTATATCTTAAACAATTATATTCTTAATCCCGGTATAACAGGGATTGAAAATTATACAGATGTTAAACTGAGTTACCGTAATCAATGGGCTGGTATAAACGGGGCTCCGGTTACGGCTTATTTCAGCATACATGGCCCTTTGGGTAAAAAAGATCTGCGTACCAATGCTACGTCTTTTCAAATTCCCGGCGAGCATCCCGGCGGGCCAAAAGCATGGGATGAATATGCAGTTTCTCCGGCACATCACGGTGTAGGGTTACAGGTCATCAATGATAAGGCAGGTTATATAAACAGGTGGTCAATTGCAGCTTCCTATGCATACCATAAACCACTGGGCGTTAAAACCAGCCTGGCTGCCGGTTTAAATGTTGGTGTTACCAGTGTTAGTTTAGACCGCTCGAAAATTGAGTGGGGCAGCCTTGATCCCAATGATCCGGCAGTAGGATATAACAATGGCGCCATAAGTAAAGTAAGGCCCGAAATTGGCGCCGGCATCTGGTTATACTCGGCCCGTTATTTTTTAGGTGTGTCTGTATTGAATATCATTCCGGGTAAAGTAAAATTTGTAACCGATAACCAATACGGTACTTATTTTACACCAAACTATTTTGCAAGCGCCGGTTACAGGTTTGCTATGACGCAGGATATTTCTGTACTGCCATCGGTAATGGTTCAGTATTGGCAACCCCAGTTAACCAGTTTGCATGCCAATGTTAAACTGCAGTACCGCGACCTGTTATGGGTAGGAGGGAGTTACCGCTTTGCCGACCTGGTTGGCGGTTATTCCGGTATGGTTGGTATAAATGTTTCCAACACATTTAATGTAAGCTATGCGTATGAACATGCAACTACATCAAGATTACAAACTTATACAAAAGGTACGCATGAAGTAGTACTTGGTTTCCTGTTGGGTAATAAGTACGGAGATTCGTGCCCACGTAATATCTGGTAAGAAAAAAGTTAGCGTTATATAAAATATAGCTGTTTCACCAAAGTCAACTTTATAAGAGTTGACTTTTTTTATTAGTATTATTGCTGAGCAGGAATTACTCTCTTGAGAAGTTTATGTAAAGAATCGGTTGTTACCGGAAGAGAATCAGCGATTATTTCTTTTGCTGTCATCAACCATTCAGGTTGTAATACCCAGTTCCCGTTTTCAAAACTGAGGTTATATATTTTTATCGTTGCTATACCGGCAGTTTCTTCCTTAATAATGATCTGTTTGGCTGCATCATTTTCTTTAATAACAACAGGTAACACCGGCAAGGCAAATTCAGCTTGCCCGGGCTTTT
>JBATAS010000040.1:0-9716 GCA_049661965.1 Ferruginibacter sp.
CACCATCGGAAGGCCTTACGACCGTATGGATGTGGATATGCGTAAATACGGCAAAGGATTGTACTGGGTTGAGATCGGTGACCTTAACGGTAACCGCATAACCATGTGCAGGGTTGTTATTCAATAACAATAACTAAACAACAGTTATATAAATCCCCCGAGAATATCGGGGGATTTTTTTGTGCTGGAAAAATGGGAGGCTTAAAAATAATGGCTAAAATAAAAAAGCCTAAAGGTTTTTAATTTTGTTATTAATAACTAGTTAGAGCTTTGAGGGGTTTAGAGCAATTGACGATAACTATACTTAAAATAATTTCAAATTAGTTTTAAGGCTTTTAATTTAATACCAAAGAAAAAGAGAATTGATTTAAGTTCAACGTCTTTTAGTACCTGGTAATAAAATCAAACCAATCACACCCAATATTTAAATATGTATAAGTAGAAATTAAAGACTATTAAATTCGTACAAAGGATCAATATGTGTTCCGGCTTTCATTTCAAATACAGGGTTAATGATGCCATCGTTTAATCCATATACCCAGCCATGCAGGTCGGGTCGTTGTTCCTTTTGCCATGCCCTTTGAATAGTTGAGGTTTTTGCCAGGTTAAATATCTGTTCCTGAACGTTCAATTCAACCAGCCTGTCACATTTTTTATCTTCATCATTTATTTTTACGAGTTCGTCTCTGTGAATACGATGTACGTCTTTGATGTTCCTTAGCCACATATTCAGTACGGGTTTATAATCGTCTTTAGTCATTGATGCTTTTATACCGCCACAACCATAGTGTCCGCATACAATCACGTGCTTTACTTTCAGGTAATTAACAGCATAATCTAAAACGCTCAACAGGTTAACATCAGTATTAATTACCAGGTTGGCTACATTACGGTGAACAAAAATTTCGCCGGGCTGTGTATTGGTAATTTCGTTGGCCGGTACACGGCTGTCGCTGCAACCAATCCACAAAAATTCCGGAGTTTGCAGCTCTGAAAGGTTCTTAAAAAAAAGTGGATCCTGAGCTACTTTTTCTGCGGCCCAGGTCTTGTTATCCTGCAATAGTGATTCGTATGGATGCATAACTTTTGATTTATTTCTTTAGTTGCGAAGATAAATCAAGTAAAAGAAAAAACCGTTCTGCTTTTAACAGAACGGTTTCAAAATTAATGGCCAAATTTTATTGAATGATTGGTATCATACCTCTGATCCCCATATCTATTACCTGGTCGCCGTTATTAGGGTCGTAGGTTCCGTTATTATCTACATCAATCCATTCAAAGCTTTTATTGGTTGATAAGGAAACAATAATAGTGATGTCTTTTGTTTCGTTGCCGCTAACAAGAAACGGTGTTGCAAACTGAGCTGTTACCACACAGGAACCTTGTGGAATGGGGGATGTGGCAAAAATAGGATTAGGAACTGTTGTAGCACCCGGAGGCGCCTGTCCTGTACTTAAAAATCCAAATCCCGAAACTTTGCCTTCCAAACCCCAATAGCCCTGGGCCTTATTTGCATTTACAACAACTGTTGAATCTTTTACTTTAAAGTTTCCCAGGTATGTATTATAACCAATAAAGGAAGCCAGAGTGGCATCAATGGTTTGCCCAAGTGCATTCACGTAAATATTATAATTCTGATAGGCCAACGATATTCTTAACCAATTATATGACCCGGCTGCAAAACTGTTTACAGGAACACTTAAAAACAACTGGTTGTTTCCTGCAAATTTCGAATTGCTGAAGTCAATTGCTTTGCTGCCGCCTGTGGTAACTTCCGGCGCTTTATACAAAATTGCTCCACCACCTAATGCTGTAAATGCATCGGGTGCAAGTTCAACATAATGTGCACTCATGGTATTAAACCTTGGTGACTGGCCTGCATTTCCTACAGGCATGGGCGATGGCTGACCAATAGCATTTAATCTTACCTGCGTAGAATCAAATTTAAAAATGAAATTAACTTTGGCAGTGCCATTTCCATTGTTATTGCTTGGCTCTTTTTGACAAGATTGAAATACCACCATGGTGATTGCCATGGCAAACAGGGATTGAAATTTCATAATGGTTGATTTTGGGGCTTAACGCAACGAATTTAAACTTATTGTTCAATTATAACGACTCAATGGCCGTTACAAGTTTATTTAGCATTTCTTTAGTAAAATCAAGGTGAGTAACCATTCTCACCTGCGTTTTGGAAATAGAAAGACAAAGGATATCCTGATTTTTCAATACCGCACAAAATTGATCAGCTGTATAGGACCCTATTACTTCAAAGATGACAATATTGGTTTCAACAGGCATTACTTTACCAATAAAATCCTTTTTACTAAGTGTGGCAGCAATTGCTTTTACATGCTGATGATCTTCTGCCAGTCTGCTTACATTATTTTCCAGCGCATAAATTCCGGCTGCGGCTATATAACCTGCCTGACGCATCCCACCTCCAAATACTTTTCTTACCCGTCTTGCCTGCTTAATAAAATCAATATCGCCAAGTAATAAACTACCAACAGGAGTTCCCATTCCTTTACTCAGGCAAACGGATATGCTGTCGAAGATTTCACCATACTGTTTCGGTGTTTCGTTCTTAGCAACCAGGGCATTCCAAAGCCTTGCACCGTCTAAATGAAATTTGAGATTATTTTGTGAGCAAATCTCTTTAATACGTTGAATCTCACAAAATTCATAACAGCTTCCACCACCTCTGTTTGCTGTGTTTTCAAGGCTAACCAAACGGGTTCTTGCTTTATGAACGTCATCAGGATTAATAGCTTCAAGAACCTGGTCCGCAGTAATTCTCCCCCTGTCGCCATCCAATGCCTTAACCTGGCAACCACTGTTAAAAGCAATTCCGCCTCCTTCATAAATATAAACATGACTTACCTTGTCACATATCACTTCATCTCCCGGTTGGGTATGGCATTTAATAGCTATTTGATTGGTCATGGTGCCGCTTGGGCAAAACAGGGCCGATTCCATTCCAAACATTTCAGCCGCCATAGCTTCCAACTGGTTAACTGAAGGGTCCTCTCCAAAAACATCATCGCCAACAGGAGCTTTAAACATAGCTTCAAGCATCCCAGGTGAAGGTTTGGTGAAAGTATCTGAACGAAGGTCAATTATCATTTGTCAAATATAAATGAGTTTTAAGTAATTGGCTATTAGGAATTAGCAAAACAGGACATCCTAATTCCTGATTACAAATCCCTGTATCTTTTATCCACCTTTCATCCCTTTTATACACTAACATTATGAAATCCGGCTATTATTCAGTAACTTTGCACACATTTTTAGAAGGAATTAGCGTCATTAACCATTCGTTAGCAACCTTTTCCCAACAAAACATGTCTATTTAGTGTTTTATTACAGTAATTAATACAATTCAATGAGGCAACTTAAGATCGCAACGCAGATTACCAACCGGGATTCACAGGCTGTTGAGAAATATTTGCAGGAAATTTCCAAGATTTCGATGATTACTCCCGAAGAGGAGACCATTTTAGCTCAAAAGATTAAAATGGGAGACCAGCGTGCTTTGGACAAATTGGTACAGGCTAACCTTCGTTTTGTGGTATCTGTAGCTAAGCAGTACCAGCACCAGGGACTTTCACTTAGTGATTTGATCAACGAGGGTAACCTCGGTCTGATCAAAGCGGCTCAGCGCTTTGACGAAACAAAGGGTTTCAAATTTATTTCATACGCTGTTTGGTGGATCCGTCAATCAATACTTCAGGCTTTAGCAGAGCAGGGCAGGTTGGTTCGTCTTCCTCAAAACAAGATCGGTACATACAACAAAGCAAATAAAGCCTATATGGCTTTTGAACAGGAGCATGAGCGTGAGCCATCTACTGAAGAGCTGGCAGAATTGCTGGAGATGAGTGAAACAGAGATCAACAATATTTTCCAGAGTAATACCCGTCACACTTCACTTGATGCACCTGTGCATGAAGCAGAAGATGTTGCCATGGGTGACTTACTGAAAGGTGGCGATGAAACGGATGAGGATGTAATGCACGATTCATTAAAGAATGAAATACGCAGGGTATTGAAATCATTAAGTCCGAGGGAAGCAGAGATCGTTAATGCATATTTTGGTTTAGATGGAGAAAATGGTGTTACCATTGAGCAGATTGGTCAGAAATATGATTTGACCAAAGAGCGTATCCGCCAGATCAAAGAAAGAGCAATCAAACGTTTACAAAAAGCCCGCTACAGCGGAGCCTTAAAGGCTTACCTGGGCTAATCATATTTTTAGATGGGTTATAAAAACGTCCTCCTGCCAAAAGCAGGAGGATTTTTTATCATGCTGATTTCACAACCTTTCTTTCTGCTTAAATGTTTAACTAATATTAACAGGATACTGATTTTTTAAAGTAGCTGATGGTTTAAATTTGTACATCATGAAACAACTGATCTTACTAACCGGTTTATGCGTCCTGTTTTTTTCCTGCGAAAAAAATATTGATTTCAATTTAAAATATGCAGAGCCTGTTTTAGTTGTTGATGCACAGATTGAAAACGGGCAGCCACCGACAGTAGCGCTCAGTAAAAGCCTTGATTATTTTGGAGCCATCAGTCCGCAAATACTTGCAAACTCTTTTGTACACAATGCAGAAGTGATTATGACAAACGGAACATTGACACATACATTTAAGGAATATACTGTGCCTTTGGGTAATGGTTATTTTCTTTATTACTATGGTATAGATTCTGCAAACCTGGCTACAGCATTTGCAGGGGAATTTGCCAAACAATATACCGTAACCATTAAGACAGAAGGAAAAATTTATACATCTACAACAACAATACCTGCACTCACCAAAATTTTCGATTCGCTATGGACAAAATTACCACCGCCAAATGTTGATACTTCAAAAAGAGTATTGATGGCCAGGGCAATTGATCCTCCCGGACTGGGAAATTATGTACGCTATTATACAAAGAAAAACAGTGAGCGTTTCTTGCCCGGCTTCAATTCTGTTTTTAATGATGAAGTAGTTGATGGCACAACTTACCAGGGGCAGGTTGACCAGGGAATTGACCGGAATGAATCTACTCCTTCCGGTGATGATCGTTTTTTTGCAAGAGGGGATACTATCTCTTTTAAACTTTCAAATATTGATAAAGCCACGTACACTTTCTGGAATACCTGGGAATTTAATCAGCAAAGTATCGGCAATCCTTTTTCGCAACCGGGTAAAGTAATTGGTAATATCAGCAACGGGGCATTGGGAGCCTTTTGTGGCTATGCATCACAGGTGGGAACCATTGTAGCACGTTAATTATTTCACTAAAATAAATTCATTTAAATTCGCAACAAATAATATAGAAATAAATTTTATGGCATCAGAGAAAGTACATTGTTTAATAATAGGGTCGGGGCCTGCAGGATATACCGCAGCCATTTATGCATCAAGGGCAGGTTTAAATCCTGTATTGTACCAGGGTATTCAACCGGGCGGACAGTTAACGATTACTACAGAAGTGGAAAATTATCCGGGATATCCCGATGGTATTCAGGGGCCAGATATGATGGTTCATTTTGAGAACCAGGCAAAACGTATGGGTACCGATATTCGTTATGGTCTTGCTACCAAAGTTGACTTTTCATCAAGGCCACTTAAGGTGGAAATTGATGAAGAGAAATGGATTGAAACCGATGCTGTGATCATTTCAACCGGCGCATCGGCAAAATGGCTGGGTATTGAAAGTGAGCAACGCCTGAATGGTTATGGTGTGAGTGCATGTGCCGTATGCGATGGTTTTTTCTTTAAAGGAAAAGAAGTGGCCATTGTTGGCGCCGGAGATACTGCAGCGGAAGAAGCGCTTTATTTGTCTAAAATATGTTCGCAGGTTCACATGATTGTTCGCCGTGATGAAATGCGTGCCAGCAAAGTAATGCAGGACAGGGTGATCAATACGCCTAACATAAAGATTTACTGGAACAGCGAAACCGATGAAGTGCTGGGAGATAAAAAAGTTGAAGCAGTGCGTATTACCAATAATAAGACAGGAGAGAAGCAGCAAATTCCGGTTAGCGCATTTTTTGTAGCCATAGGGCATGAACCTAACTCTGGTATTTTTAAAGGCTGGCTGGATATGGATGATGCCGGTTATGTTAAAACAATACCCGGTACATCTAAAACAAATGTAGAAGGCGTATTTGCATCGGGTGACGTACAGGATAAAGTTTACCGCCAGGCAGTTACTGCAGCAGGTACCGGCTGTATGGCTGCTTTGGATGCTGAAAGATACTTGGGAGAAAAGGGATTGAACTAAACTTTCTTTGTTTATTTTTATATTGATCTCATTTAAATAAATGCCCTCTTGATTACAATCAGTCTCCATAATTTAATTTTTCATTCTTTTCATGGTGTACATGAAGAAGAAAAGATACTGGGCAATACTTTTGTAGTAAATGCTGATGTATCATTTCAACCCGATGAGCATATTACGGCAATAGATCAAACGGTTAATTATGTTGCCCTTTATGCTCTTATTAAAACAGGAATGGAAACACCCACTGCTTTACTGGAAACACTGGTACAGGATCTGGCGCAGCAGATACATGAATTTGATAAACGGATCAAATCAATATCAATTACTGTTGAGAAAAAAAATCCACCGGTACCAAATATACAGGGTTCGGTAAGCGTTAATTATAAAAAGGAGTTTTAACTGAAACTTTTAGTATCCATATTAATCTGTACCTTTTTGAGCATTGCCGGCTTTGCCCAGGATATTAATGCGCTCATCAAAGAGGCTGACAGGCTAGAATCCATACCGGATGAAAAGGCTGCTTTCCATAAATTCAAGGAAGTTTTAAAAATAAACTCCACAAATATTTATGCCTTGAATAAATGCAGTGAGCTCTGCAGCCGTATTGGTCAGCGTGAAATTAAAAACACAAAACTAAGAGACGATTATTACCTGGCTGCAAAGATCTATGCCGAAACAGCTTTAAAGATAGATCCTAAAAACTCTGAATCAAATTGCGTAATGGCAATTGCATTGGGAAGATCATCTATGAGCAAAAGCGGAAAAGAGAAAATAACAAATGCCAGGGAAGTAAAGAAATATGTTGACGCAGCTATTGCCAACGACCAACAGAATTTCAAAGCCTGGCATGTATTAGGCAGGTGGCAGTACGAGATCAGTAATCTGAATTCATTAGAAAGATCTCTCGTTAAAGTTTTATATGGTGGGTTACCACCCGCTACAATAAAGCAGTCAATTGTTGCTTTTGAAAAAGCAAGAGTACTAAGACCTGAATTTATCCTAAATTATTTTGAAATGGCGAAAGCATACAAAGATAACAATAATAAAAACAAAGCTATTGCCTATCTCCAGTTGATGCTTACGCTCCCCGACCAGACCGAAGACGATCCCTATATTAAACAAAAAGGCAAGGCCTTGTTAAAGGATTGGCAATAAAAAAAGGCATCTTATTTCAAACATTTTATGCTCCCTTAATTAGCTTAACTTCGAAAATAAAATTCAGGTTATGACTAAAAAGATTTGCAGCTTCTTCTTGCTTATTATTTCAGTAATTACTGTAAACGCACAGGAGAGTAATAAAATTGAATCAAGGTATGATCCCTATGCTTTATTTGCACCAAACTTTTATCCTTCTGCTGGTACTATCAGCAGGGCAGCAACCGGCGAGCCCAATATTGGTTACTGGCAAAACAAAGCCGACTACCAGATCAATATATCATTAAATGATGTAAGCAATGAGATCAGTGGCTCAGTTACCATTACGTATAAAAACAACAGTCCGCATGCTTTACCCTTTTTATGGCTGCTGTTAGAACAAAATCTTTTTAATAAAGAAAGCAGGGGACAGGCCAGGATGCCTTTAAATACCCGCAGCAGATATGGCGACAGCAAAAGTGATTTTAATGGCGGGTTTAAAATAAGTTCAGTAAAGCTGGATAATGAAAAGGCGGATGCTGATTATATCATCACCGATACAAGAATGCAGATACGGTTACCTAAAGCAGTAAAACCCGGAGGAGATGTAATCAGGATCAAAATTGATTACTCATTTGTTTTACCCGAATACGGTGCAGACCGTTGCGGAATACTGAAAACAAAGAACGGGAATATTTTTGCTGTGGCACAATGGTATCCAAAAATGTGTGTGTATGATGATGTGGAAGGATGGAACACATTGCCATACCTTGGGCCAAGTGAGTTCTATTTAGAGTATGGCGATTTTGATGTAAACATCACCGCACCTGCCAATCATATTGTGGTGTGCAGTGGCGAATTACTGAATGAATCTGAAGTGTTAACACCTGCCCAGTTAAGCCGGATGGCACAGGCAAAGAAAAGTGATAATACTGTGATGATACGTACTGAGAAAGAAGTGACTGATCCTGCATCAAGGCCAAATAAACCAACACTAACCTGGCATTATAAGATCAGCAATGCAAGAGACGTTGCCTGGGCCAGCAGCAAAAGTTTTATCTGGGATGCAGCACGTATAAATTTACCAAGCGGAAAAACTTCATTGGCCATGAGTGTTTACCCGGTTGAAAGCAACGGTGATAAAGCCTGGGGCAGGTCAACGGAATACACCAAGGGCAGTATTGAAAATTACAGCAAGCGTTGGTTTGAATATCCTTACCCTGCAGCTGTTAATGTGGCCAGCAATATCGGTGGTATGGAATATCCAGGAATAGTTTTTTGTGGTTCAAGAGCAACAAAGGGAGGTTTGTTTGGTGTAACCGATCATGAGTTTGGTCATACCTGGTTTCCGATGATCGTTGGCAGTAACGAACGCAAATACGGCTGGATGGATGAAGGCTTTAACACCTTTATTAATACACTGGCTTCGGAAGACTTTAATAATGGCGAATACAGAGACAAGCCTCAGAATATGGAGAATGTAACCAGGTTTATGTTCGGTAAAAACACAGAACCTATTTTCAGTACGCCAGATGCACTCAGGGAACGTAACATTGGTAATGACCTGTATTCAAAACCCGGTTACGGATTAACATTGTTGAGAAATGAAATTTTAGGGCCCGATCGTTTTGATTATGCCTTTAAAGAATACATCAAACGCTGGGCATACAAACACCCAACACCCTGGGATTTTTTCCGAACAATGGATAATGCATCCGGTGAGAACCTGGCCTGGTTCTGGAAAGCATGGTTTGTAGAAAATTATACTTTCAACCAGGCGATAACCGCTGTGGATTATGAGAATAAAAAGCCTGAAGACGGAGCGATTGTAACCATTGCCAATTTAGACCAGATGGCTTTGCCTGTTAATCTCTCTTACGAAACAAAGAGCGGTATAAAAGGAACTTTAAAATTACCTGTAGAAGTATGGAACAACACAACTACCTGGAAAGTAAAGCTGCCTACAACAGAAGAATTGAAGAGAGTGGAGCTTGATGCAGAAAAGGTTTTCCCGGATGTTGATTTTTCGAACAATGTATGGAAGGCTGCCAATTGAGATAGTTGAGATGATATGATTGATTATATTTGAAGAAGTCAGGCGGTAAAAGGCCTGGCTTCCTTTTTAAATTTTTATTTTGAATAGAAAGAAAAAACAAAAACAACTGGAAGACAGGTTCTGGGCAACTTTTTTTGCAATAGATGTACCGGCACAGTTTAATGAAGTACCGCCACACCTGCACCATGTAAGAATGAGGCTTTGGGATAACGTGATTGACGAATACCTTGAACTGATGGTAACACAG
>JBATAS010000041.1:0-1588 GCA_049661965.1 Ferruginibacter sp.
CATCGGCAGTATCTATCACTAAACGAATAAGCAAATCGTTGTACAAATCTTTTTCGCCATTTACCTCTGATAGGCGGCCAAGTTTTTCTATATAATTCAGTTCTACTCTTTTAAAATCATCTTCGCACTGGGCATACAGTAAACCAAAAACCGCATCAGCGTCGGTTTTGCCGTACACGTGTGGAATGCCATAGTTATCGCGGATGATGCTGATGTTGGCGGCCTGCTTTTCCCAGTTTTGTATTTCTGTCTGTGAAAAAGGCTGAGCCAAAAGCTGCAGCGGAAACAATAATATCAGGGATACTATATTTTTCATAATTTGTTTTTTATCTTTTGTTGAACCGCTGACTGACCTGCCAGTATGCAGGGGTTGCAATAACCGTCAGCGATTAATTTTAGGCTTCATTTCTTTCCAGTTGCTCAATTGTTTTCTTAGCCGCTGCAAGTCTTATCTGTTTATTCTTCTCCACCAGCTTAGCTGTTGCCCATTTTTCTACGCGGTGATGTAATGGTACTAATAATGCAGCAATACAAACCAATGCCAGCAACATTAAAATAGGAGAGTGATGCGTTACCCGTTCTAAAAAAGGATGTAGTAATAAATTGAAAAATTCGAACACAATTAATAAGGCAACTACGCCAAAAAATTCAATGAATTTTGTATTGGTGATAAAACTTCTGCTTAACAGCAAATACAAACTGATTAATGTAATGATGCCCAACGCAATTAAAACAAACTGGATGTTTTGTTTTCTTTGCTCTTCTGCCTTTATTTTTTCTGCTGCTACTTCCTGTTGGCGAAGCTCGTTCTCAAATGTTAGAGCCTGCGTTTGCTGAATTGTTTTGGCACTGAACATACTATCATTGGCGGCCCTGTAAATCTTGAAATATTTTATGGCACTGTCACTGTTTGTATTCTCATAAATGTCTAAAAGTAATTTTGCAGGATGAATACTCTTATTTGAAAACGATGTGTTTTTTACAATAGCAAGTGCCTTTTTTGCATATAATATAGCCGAATCAATTTGCCCAGCTTCATAATAATATCTGGATAATGCTGTATAAGCTTCATTAATCCACCTGAGGGAGTGATCCTCGTACGCTTGTTTTATCGACATATCAAAATAGCTAATGGCCAATGCCTTGTTACCCATTTTACCTTGTATGGCTCCTAAAAATTTAAGAACACTGCTGGAAAATTCTTTGTCTTTAATTTTCAAACAAATCTCATAAGATCTTTGCGAATACATTAATGCGGAATCCAGTTTACCCATTTGGAGATATAATTCACCCAAATTTGAAAAAGCCCATTCCTGAACTAAATAATCGTTTATCTTAATGCTGATTTCTGCTGCAGATTTATACAGATCGATTGCTTTTGGAAATGCTGCCTGGTCCTTATAATTATGTGCAAGATTAATTGTGGTATTTGCAATTGCCTGTTCATTTCCTGTAGAAGTAGCTATTGAAACTGCTTCTAAATCATAAGTAAAACTTTTTTCTGTATTACCCAAAGCCCTGTAATCATAAGCAATGTTGGCGAGTGCTATTGCTTCACTTACCTTATCCTTTCTTTTTTGTGCATCCA
>JBATAS010000042.1:0-2093 GCA_049661965.1 Ferruginibacter sp.
GCCGCAAAACCGTAAATCTATGCCCGCCGCAAATTTTGAAAAATGGGTAAAGGCTGAAGCCATTGCCGATGCCATTTACTTTTATTGTACAGATACTGCCGCTGTGTTAAGGGAGCCTGTTATAAAAGTGTACAACAATGCTTAAATAATTTCAGATCATTTTTTTTATCATTTTTCCCAACATCATCAATCCATAATCTGTATCATCATTCCATGGTTTTCCAAAACTGATGCGGATGCAGTTTGAAAAACTGTTCCCGGTTGAAAATATTTTACCTGGTACAATTGATATATTTTGTTTCATGGCTTCGGTACGGAGTTTAAATGCATTTACTTTTTTATTAAGTTCTAACCATAATATAAACCCGCCATGCGGCCGGGATACTTTTGTATCGGCCGGAAAATATTTAATAATAGCCTGTACATATCTTAAACTTTGTGTGTGCAGGGCTTTACGCAGATTTTTTAAATGAAATTCGTAACGGCCATGTTTTAAATAATGTGCAATGGCCGCCTGTGTTAATGTAGGACTGCTGATATTCTGAATTCTTTTTAATTGACGCACAGATTCAAAAAATTTACCGGTAAGTATCCAGCCAATGCGGTAACCCGGTGCCAATGATTTAGAAAGTGATGAACAATACATCACCAAACCTTTTGTATCATAGTATTTACAGGTTCCTGGTCTTGTCTTTCCAAAATACAGGTCTCCGTAAATATCATCTTCAATTAAAGGGATATTGTGTTTGGTAATGATCTCAACTAATTGTTTTTTCTTTTCATCGGGCATGCAACTGCCTAGAGGATTATTAAAATTTGGAACAAACACACAGGCTTTCACCGGAATTTTTTTAATAATTTTTTGCAGGTGATTCAGGTCAACTCCGGTAACGGGGTCAGTTGATATCTCTACCACTTTCAATCCCAAACTCTCAATGGCCTGATTAATACCAAAATAGGTAGGGCTTTCAACCGCAACTGTATCGCCTGGTTTTGTAACAGATTTTAAACATATATTCACGGCTTCCAGGCAGCCCGATGTAATAATTACTTCATCGGGTTTAATATTTATACCCAGGTTAAACACGAGTTTTGAGATTTGTTTTCGTAATTCAATATTACCCTGTGCCTGTTCATAATCGAGGCAACTGTTTTTTACATTGCGTAAAGCATAAATGGCCGATTTATTCAACCGGGCAACAGGTAGTAAAGATGCATCGGGAACCGCCAATGCAAAGTTTGTAATATTAGATTTAGCAATGTCATTGTAAATGGAGGCAATCATTTCCTTTACACTCACCTCATGCGACATTACATCAGGTTTTGTAAGATTAGGCAGATCGGGAAAACGTTTATGATTAAAGCGTACATAATATCCCGACTTTGGTCTTGACTCGATCAAACCTCTTCCTTCCAGGTGATAATAAGCCTGAAATGCAGTGCCCATACTAATTCCATACTCTTCGCTGAGTGTACGTACAGAAGGCAGTTTGTCGCCGATACGCAGCACTTCTTCTGCAATCATTTTTTCTAACCCATCAGCTACCTGTATATAAAGATGATCATCTGAATTGAATTTCTTTTTCATATTGTTGAAATCTGATATAGTCAAAAATACTAAATCTGAATCTGTTTTTTACAAAAAAAAATAACAAATTTTGTACTGTTAAATTTTTTTGGATGAATTAAAGTGTATAAAACGGAAAAAATGGAAGAGATAAAAATACTGAATTACCAACCACAACATCAGCCATACTTCGAAGAATTCAACCGTCGCTGGATAGAAAAATATTTTGTGATGGAACCGGTTGATGAATTTGTACTGACTGATCCGGAAGAAGCATTGCTGAAGCCTGGAGGAGCAATATTAATGGCCGAGTATAACGGAGCAATTGCCGGTACTGTTGCTTTACGTAAAGTAGAAACAGCTGTATATGAATTTACCAAGATGGCTGTTGACGAAAAATTCAGGAGGAAGGGAATTGCAGAAGCATTGAGTTACGCCAGTTTTGAAAAAGCAAAGGAACTGGGTGCCCAAAAAATTATCCTGTACTCAAACAGCATCTTAACCGCAGCTGTTAAATTATATGAAA
>JBATAS010000043.1:0-1854 GCA_049661965.1 Ferruginibacter sp.
GGGTGGTACTTACGCCCGAAGAATGGGTGCGGCAAAATTTTCTTCAATACCTTATCCAAATAAAAAAATACCCCGCCTCATTAATTGCTATTGAAAAAGAAATAAAACTGGGTGATCTTAAAAAGCGGTTTGATATTGTTGTGTACGACCGTAACTCAAAACCATGGATGATCATTGAATGTAAAGAGATGAATGTAATACTGGATAGAAAAGTACTGGACCAGATACTAAGGTATAATATAACCATGCAGGTTCCCTACCTGATAATAACAAATGGCAGCTATTGTATGGCTGTTACTACCGAAAACAAAGAAATGGAATTGATAACTGATTTGCCATTTTTCCCATAAACTTCTTTTGAATGATAAACCAGGTTTTCTGCAGGATTTTTATGTAAATCAACGGCTAAGTAAAAATAAGTATTGCCAGAATGAGTATTGCCAACAGGAGACGGAAAACATTTTGCATATAAATTTGTTTTGTAGCTTAGATGATTAAACGGAAAAATGAAACAAAAAATTGTAATAGCAGTAACAGGTGCCAGTGGTTCAATATATGCCGACCTGCTGATAAAAAAACTTCAACAGCTTAAAAATCAATGGGATGAACTGGCATTAGTAATGACTGTAAATGCCAAAGAAGTATGGAAAATTGAGTTGGAAAATAGCAACTATGAAAATTTTTCAGGTAAGATTTATGGTCAGCAGGATTTTAATGCGCCGTTTGCATCAGGCTCGGGACAATACAATACCATGATTATTATTCCCTGCAGTATGGGCACTTTGGGGCGAATTGCCTCGGGCGTATCAAATGATTTGATCAGCCGGGCAGCAGATGTAATATTAAAAGAAAGAAGAAAACTTATCTGTGTTATCAGAGATACTCCGTACAACCTCATTCATATACGTAACATGGAAACTGTAACATTGGCCGGAGGTATCATCTGCCCGGCAACTCCATCTTTTTACAGCAAACCAACAACCATTGAAGAGGCTGCTGCCACGGTCGTTGACCGGGTGATTGATCTGGCCGGTTTGCAAAATGAATCTTACCGATGGGGGAAATAAAAAACCGTTGCAATTTTACTACAACGGTTCTGTATAATAAATTCTTTTCAGTATCAATGTTATCTTAAATCTACCAATTCCATCCCCGGGTAATTCTTTTGGTTAAAAGAGAATGTAGCATCTGGTATAACTGCTTTTGTATTCATGCCGCTAACGGTATAGGTGTAGCGGTTACCGGCTTTTTCAAAAACTTTTGTAGAAGTAATGGTTTGAGTTGCTTTATTGATGTATACCACTACTTTGTGAAAAAGTTTGGTTTTGTCAATTGGTGTTAATTCAATCTCCTGAATACCTTTTGAATCGCTGTTCAGCTTATATAAAAAGTCTTTATCGTAAAAATTAGTGAATAATTTCTGAGGCGTGATGGCATTATTGGAAGGGTCAATTTTTGTGAGTGTGATTTCTTTAGCAGCGGGATCAACCGTCCATATATTTGTACCATCACAAAAAATATCCTGTCCCGAAACTTTAACCCTGTACCTGGTGCCTTTCATGTAAACGGTGCCTTTTTTGGTACCCATTAACTTATTAGCTGCATTTTCAATTTTTAAAACAAAGTTTGACTGTACTGACTTAAAGCTTTTGAACCTGGCGCTTACCGCATCCAGTATTTTTTTAGCGTCGGGATCACTATTACCCATTCCTTTAGGCGCCTGTGCTCCGGCAGATAAAAATATTGCCATCATTAATATTGCCACACTTAAAATTTTCTTCATACTGCTTTTTTATATTAAAAATTGCCGGTTTGTAAAATGGTTGCAAAGATATAATAATAGAGGCGTTTTTT
>JBATAS010000044.1:0-5571 GCA_049661965.1 Ferruginibacter sp.
TACTCAATTAACAAATGGCACTAATAATGCAGCTGCCTACTCGGTAAATGCAGTTTTTAATGGTACCACCGGCGCCGATATTTATGTAGTTGGATTTGAAAGTAACGGAACGGTAAATGTAGCTAAAGTATGGAAAAACGGAGTACCCACTTCACTAACTGATGGAACAAAAAATGCCATTGCTTATTCCGTTTATGGATCGGGGTCAGATGTATTTGTTGGCGGTTTTGAAAATGATGGTACAAAAAACGTAGCCAAACTCTGGAAGAACGGACTGGAAATTCCTTTACAGAATTCAACAAGTGCAGGTTTGATTACCGGCGTTTTTGCGAAGTAAGTGAATTATCGGTTCAAACCTTCAGTAATTAAAAGCTCTACTTACTTTTACTTTCAAAATAATAAATTATGGAACTTGGTGTTGGCATGTTTGGCGATTTGCATATTAATTCAATTGGAGAGATACAACCCGCCGGCCAGCGCCTGCAGGAACTTATTGAAGAAATAAAACTGATGGATGAAACCGGTTTAGATTTTTACGGCATCGGAGAGCATCACCGTCCGGATTATGGTGTATCAACTCCTGAAATAATTTTAGCTGCGGCATCTACAGTTACAAAGAATATAAAACTTGGCAGTGCAGTTTCCGTATTAAGTTCTGCCGATCCTGTAAAACTATATCAAAGCTTTGCAACAATAGATTTGATCAGCAACGGCAGAGCAGAGCTGGTGGCCGGGCGTGGCAGTTTTATAGAATCTTTTCCATTGTTTGGCTACGATCTTAAAGATTATGATGAACTCTTTGAAGAAAAATTAGACCTGCTACTGAAAATAAATAAAACAGAAAGGATTACCTGGAAAGGTAAATTCAGACCTGCATTAAAAGATCAGCAGATATTGCCACGTGCAGTAAACAATCATTTAAATATCTGGGTAGCCATTGGAGGTACACCCCAATCTGTACTAAGAGCAGGTAAGGCCGGGCTTCCTGTTATTTTCGCTATCATTGGTGGTAATCCTGTTCAGTTTAAACCCTTGTTCAATTATTATAAGGAAGTGTACGAACAATATGGTCATGATAAAGATAAATTTCAGGTGGGTGTACACATGCATGCATTTTTTGGTGAAGACAGTAAACAGATTGCTGATGAATATTATCCAATTTACTCTACGCAGATGGACAGGGTTGGCCGTAGTCGTGGCTGGCCTCCGTTTCAACCGCAACAATATGAAACCGGCAGAAGCAAACACGGTCATTTAATTATTGGCGATGCCAATGAAGCTATTGATAAGATACTGCATATGCATGAGCTGTTTGGCATTACCCGTTTTTCGGCACATATGGATGTTGGCGGACCTTCGCATAAGTTGATGATGAAATCAATAGAAATATTCGGGACCAAGATAGCACCGGGAGTGAGGAAGGCTTTGCAGAAAAGTTGAAACAGCTATGTAAGATTGCTGAGGCCGTTTCTGTTTTGTTTAGTTAAAACAGTCTGCACAAAACCACTCAGTGATTTTGAATCAGGATTTTATGTTAAAATGAAATGCTCCGATATAGATTATTCCTTCTTTTCAAAAACCAATACTTCTACCCGCCTGTTTTTCCATTGTACTAACGGGTCGTTTAAATCAGCAACAGGTCTGCTGTTGCCGTATGAAGTTATCATCAACCTGTTACGGTTAATATAAAAACTGGCTACATAATCAACACATACAGCAGCTCTGTCAACAGCCCTTGAATTGTTGGCCTCCACACTGCCAACGTTATCGGTATGTCCTTCAAACACAACTACCAGTTTACTGTTGGCCTTTAATAAGTTTACCACTTCGCTTAAAGCATTAAACCCATCGGTACGTAACAGAGATTTACCTGGTTCAAAATAAATGGTAAACCGGGTAGTATCTTTTGCAGATATTTTTTCAGGTTCGGTAATAGCGGGGCAACCGTTATTGGCAGACAAACCTGCAACCAACGGACATTTATCTTCATCATCATTAATACCATCTCCATCGGTATCGGGCACAGGGCAACCATTATATCTGGCGGTGCCCTTATGTCCGGGGCATTTGTCTTTTATATCAGGTATTCCATCATTATCAGCATCAGCCAATGAATCTATTACAATAGCAGGAACAGGAGCGGTAACTGTTTTTTCCCGTTTTGCCTTTTTCTCTTTTTTTACTTTTTCAGTATGGTCGTTTGTAAATAAAGCAAATCCTGCATTTACACCAAACGTGGTTAGTTTATGCTGCAGATTTTTATTGGCATCCTGGTAATAATAATCTAAAGGCAAATTATAATTTGCCCATAATGAGAACCTGCCGTATTCAACACCCAATAAAAAATTAAGGCTTATAAATGTTCTTTTATATGCACCCGGTGTATTACCCACAGTTAATTTTTTTGATGTTGCGGTTGATGGTGGGGGAGTATTGCCAAAATACGTCAGTGAAATTTTTTCGGAACCCGATGCAAATATGTTAAGCGATGGTCCGGTGCCTGCAAAAAAACTGGTTTTTTGGCCAAGGGTAAATTTCATGAGCAGGTTAGGGTTGATATCAATATAATTGAGGCTTTGTGAAAAGCCGGAATCTTTAACACTGTTATTTGGCCGTGTTGGATTTTGTAATAAATAATTGTACCCCCTTTTAATATATGTTGCTGTTGCAAATAAATGTAAGCCGCTATTGCCTAACGAAATATTGGCTGTAAGGCCACCCCAGTAAGATGTTATTGAGGAATATCGGCTAAAATCTTCATTAGCATATCGTATTTTATTCAGCGAGGTTCTGCCTACGCCTCCCATAATACCATACTTGTTTTGTGCCTTTACCGGCACTGCCAGTAACAGGATAAATGCTGATAATAATATCTTTTTAACTACAATAGTGTAATAAGTTAGGCTTGGCATTAGATAGCAGTGTTGATTACGTACTAAAAATAACGTGTTTATATCTAATATATTGGGTAGCGCTAAGGGGAAATTGTAATTTTTTTCCTGCCGGATAGCTTTTATTGTTTGATTAAGGGTTGTTCTTTAACAGGTTTTTTCAAGGACAATTTTATGATTACATAGAGTAAAAAACAAGTTGCAAGGGTAAACAATGCCAGGCTGTTTTAATATGCAAAGAAAAAAGTTGCAGATTTTCAAATAAACTGAGGAAAACTGCGTTTTAGATGAACCTTCAAAACCCAAACCTTATGAAATATCTTATACTCGCCGTTACAGCGCTATGCTTTCCTGTTGTCGTTTTTTGTCAGGATATTACCGGCCTTTGGACCGGAACCCTGTATAACGATTCAACTCAACAATCCCTGCCATACGAGATCTTTATACGTAAAGACAAGGGCAAATATTCAGGATTTTCGCAAACCTGGGTACTGGTTGATGAGAAAAAGTACTATGCCATTAAGAAAATTAATATCCGCATTGCAAAGGATGGTAAAGTAATCATTCAGGATGCAGCATTAACAGAGAATAATTACCCAAGTTCACCAGATAAAAATGTGATTCAGCTGAATGTACTGAATGTTGTAAACGAAGACAATGAAACAAGCCTTAACGGAGTCTTTGTTACCAACCGTTCAAAATATTACCGGGAACTTACGGGGCGTATAGATTTAAAAAGAACAAGTGTTTCCATTGCTGGAGGTTTGATGCAATATGTGCAAAAGAATGGTAGTGGTGCTGAAATTACAGCTGCAAAATAAAAACAGTATTTAATAAAAAATATAGCAATACAAAAAGCCTGCAATACTGCAGGCTTTTTTGTATTTACTGATAATATTATTTTGCTACTCGTTTTATTATTGTCTTATCGTCTATAATCAGCTTAATAAAATAAAACCCTTTTGAAAGCCCTGTAAGGTCGTTAATGGTTATCACATTATTTCCCTGTGCAACCTTTACAGTTTCTGTTTTAAGAATTTTGCCCGCAATATCAATAACCTGCACAGTTATACTTTCTGCCTTATTCAGATTTACCGGAACCGAAAGTTTATCGGTAAACGGGTTAGGGTAAGGTTGTTCAACACTTATATTTCTTTCACCCGTGTTAACTTTTACAATACTGCTGTAACTAATGCTTTTATCTTTATGCGTTAATTTTAAACGATAGAATATTATTCCCTGATTATTTATCTGATGTGTATAAGAATAGCTACTGCTTTTGTTATCAGCTAAACTGCTAACAATTTTAAAATTGTCAGCCTGCTTACTGTATTCAACCTCATACAAATCATAATTGACAGCATCATTAACTTCCCAGTTAACTGTTGTTTTTTCGCCGGAATGATTTGCAGTAAAGTTTACCAGCCCAGGAGAAGAAAGTATTGAACAAGAAAGAGGACCGGTAGCTTCGGTATCAATGATTGTAATTGTTTGCGTTGGCAGTAAACCCAAAAATACCTGTTTTGAAACAACTGTTCTGGATCCTCCGTTTGGTTTTACAAAAGATACTTCGGCATAGTAAACCATAAGGCTGCCGGACGGCAGGCCAAAATGTATAATGGAAGATTGCTGCGTACCATGGCCCGATCCCCCGCTTACTTCCATGATTGGGCTGATACGGGTGCCTACACAGTTTCTGATAACAACCGTGGCACCAATGGCCGGCCTGGTAAGGCCTCCACCTAAGTCTATCAACGGTATTACATTTACATAGTTACTGTCATTTAAGGCATTTATCCATAATTGATTATTGCCACCATTAATATTAATATACAGGTCTAAGTCTCCGTCATTATCAAAATCTACAAACTCACAACCTTCGCCATCAGCATTTACATTAATGCCATAATTGTTGTGGTTAAAACTGAATACACCTGCACCTGTCGATGTATTTATCAGCAGGAAAGAAGGGCCGCTGTTTGCAGTAAGAAAAATATCCAGCTTACCATCATGGTTAACATCTCCTACAGTTACACCATCAATTAAACCGGCCGATGGCAAAGCAGTACTGCTGCCTGTTACTGTAACTGTGGCAACAGCAAAAATTCCTGAATTAGTTCCGGTTTGCTGAACCAGATAACAATTATTTGCAGCACCTGAAGTACCGCCGTTATCTGTCCAGAAATAATCAAAATCACCGTCGCCATCAAAATCGCCTACTGCTACACCTCCTTTGTTACCATTAGAAGCATTCAGGTTAACGGAATAATTTGCTGTAAATGTTCCGTTACCGTTGTTCATAAATATATCCGATTGACTGCTGGTATTGCCTGTACCTTCTCTTCTGGCTAAAATATCTACATAACCATCATTATTCAAATCAGCTACCAACGAATAATCGCCACTAACACCCGTAGTTCCAAATCCTTTTGGTGAGGCATCAGTTGTATAATGCGTATAAAACCCGGTACCGTCGTTTATCATAATTTCTACGCCATATTCATGGTCTTCTATAAAAAGATCAAGGTCGCCGTCGCCATCAAAATCCATAAACCCCATACCTTCTGAATTAAGGCCTGTTTGTGTACCTGTTCCGATAAAATAGGCAGCATCAAAATATTGTGATTTGGTAAAAGTATAATTGGGAGCACCACTGTTTTTGTATACTTCAATCAATGAG
>JBATAS010000045.1:0-2070 GCA_049661965.1 Ferruginibacter sp.
GTTTAATTGATTATTTACAGGTAGTTTTTCTTTTTTATCTCCTCCCTGAAACGAACTCTGAACCGCAACATTAGCACTGGTTAGTTTACCCAACGCAACCTTCTTACTCCAGACCATTTTATCAATAAATTCGCCATTGCTGTTTGTCAGGTAAGGTACTACCACGGCTCCGGCCGATATACTTATCTTATCAAAAAGATTAGTACGCATACTGATGTTAAAAGGTTTCAGCTTAAATGAATCTTCCAGAAAATTATAACTGCTGGTAATGCTGAGTCCGTCAATAAGCGTTACTTTTCGTACAGCATTTTCACTGGTATCTTTTTTATTCCGCACTTTCATCTGCAGGTTATTATCAATGCCAAAAGTTATACCACCGAAACGACCTTCACCAAATGCGCCAAACACACTACGGTCGTATACCGAGAACCTGCCTATATTACCAAAGGTATCAACCTGTGTAGAATACCTGAATCGTTTATTCATATCCGGCTTATAACTAACAGACATCGTTGGCCGTATTTCATGCCTGATGGCCTGTATCTTACTGCTCTTCTTAAACCCAAACATTCCAAATATCCTGGTTGAAACGCCCATGCCAAAACTCATATCCCGGGCAGTATGAAATCCATTATTGATGACTGTGTCTGTTTTTTTATCAGTAACATTCCATTTACGGGTAAACTTTTCCTGGTACCATCGCTCCTGGTATGTAATATTAGGTGCAAACTGAAAGTTACCAACCTGCGGCAATGATAAAGTAATGGGTATATTATGATTTGCTCCCCACTGATATTTATCAACAAACTGTTTTAAAAAATTGCCCGATGTATCGTAAAACGAAGAAAGGCTACGCACATTTGTATTTAAGGCTATCCCAAGATTTTCGTACCATTTATATTCGCCTATTACTTCTTTACGGCGGAAAGGATACAGTGTATTTACATTAAAGCCTATATCGGGTAAATTGATATTTATCAATTTGGTATTACCGTTCTGGTTATGGCTTCCGTTAATACTCAGGTTAAACGGTTTGTCTTTCCAGGTTTTTGAATACGAAATAGTTGACTGTAACTGGTTTTGAAAATTCCGTTGCGGGCTGTTGGGAACCGAAGAGTTAAACCCGCTGCTGCCTGCCTGTAAACTTGCAGTAAAACTAACGCCCGGTCTGGCTTTGGTATCTGAACTGTGGCTCCAGCGTACATTAAAACTTCTGGCACCCGATTTATCCAGGTCTCTCAGGTGCAGGATATCAACAGATAAATTTCCCTGGTAATGGTATCTTTTATAATACCGCGGACTCACATTAGCTGTCCATCCGCCATAAGAGTAAATGGTACCCCGCAAAACAACATCCCACCGGTCGCTCAATACTTTATAATATCCTAAACCTTCCAGCGCCAGACCCAGTTGTTCGTTAGCACTAAAAGTTGGAGCTAAAATACCGGAACGGCGCCCGGTTTGCAAAGGATAAATTCCAAATGGCAGGTACACCGGAACCGGAACCGATTCAAACTCGGGATGTACCGGGCCTGTTATGGCCATTTTTTTATTGATGAACTTTATTCTTTTACTTACAAATGCAAAATGCGGCGTATCCAAGTTGCAGGTAGTAAACCTGCCCCGCAGGGCATAAAATATATCTGCATCAACTTTTTTTATTTTCTCTCCATAAACAAATAATTCGCCCTGCTGGGTATAAGTACCTTTAGTAAGGCCTTTCCCTGTTTTCATATTAAATCTTATGGAATCGCTTTTTGTTTTAAAATCGGCCTGGTTAAATTCGGGGTAGGCAATAACATTACCATTACTGTCTTTAACCAGGTATGCACTTACCAGGTTGGTGCTTTGGTCAAATTCTATCCGTGGTGAATAGAGTTCGTTATCTACATATTTTACATGGGTTTGCTTACCATACAAAATAATTTTTTTGGCAGGGATATCCATCACCATCGAATCATCGGCATGATAAAACACCGGAGCATCCAATGCATCTTTTGAAGTACGGAAGGAAAACGTGTCGGTTTTAATAACAATATTGGTGTCGTTTTTTTTTGGTAACACGAGTGG
>JBATAS010000046.1:0-22384 GCA_049661965.1 Ferruginibacter sp.
TTAAAAGAAGTTCATCAAGAGAAGACCTTAAAGTTGTGCAACTGTTTGATGCTATTGACAAAGGGAAGGACTATGATGAAAAACTGATTCTTAAAAAATTACCGGGCGTAGAAAAACCCCAGTTTGCCAATTTAAAAGCACATCTCTATAAGGAAGTATTGGCTAGTCTGCGGTTGTTAAAAAGTTCCGACAGCATCGATTTACAGTTACATGAGCAACTCGATCACGCCCGTATTTTATACAACAAAGGTTTGTACCTGCAGAGTTTAAGAATACTGGAACGTGTAAAAGAACTTGCAAAAAATTATCACCAGGAAAGTTTTTTGATACAGGTGATATCACTTGAAAAAAAGATTGAAACACTACACATTACCCGTAGCGGTGAGGGGGCTGCTGATAAATTAACCATGGAAGCTAACGAGGTTAATAGTCAGCGAAATGAGATTACTGCTTTATCTAACCTGGCGTTACAGCTTTATCAATGGTATGTAAAACACGGTCATGCCCGAAATGCAAAAGATGAGGAAGGGGTAAAACAATTCTTTAAACAAAATCTGCAGATTGACACATCGGATATTAAAGGGTTTTATCAGCGCCTGTATTTATATCAGAGTTATTGCTGGTACGCATTTATTCGCCAGGATTTTTTAATGTACTACCGATACAGCCGGAAATGGGTGGACCTTTTTAAGAACGAGCCGATGATGATAACTGTTGAAACCGGGCATTATATAAAAGGTATGCACAACCTGCTGACGGCAAATTTCGACCTGCGTAATTTTAAACAGTTCGATAAATACCTTGCCCGTTTCGAAAGATTTACGTTTTCTAAACCCGCTAATCAGCATGATAATTTCCGCATGCAAGCCTTTGTTTATTTAACCAGCGCCAAAATAAACCAGCATTTAATGAAAGGCACGTTTGGCGAAGGGATAAAACTTGTTCCTGCTATTGAAGCAGGACTCAGCGAATTTGATATGTATATTGACAGGCATAGGGTATTGGTGATACAATATAAAACGGCATTACTTTATTTTGGTAACGGAAATTATGAAGCATCCATTGATCAGTTACGTAAAATAATTAACGGGCCGGTTGATATGCGGATTGACCTGCAATGTTATGCCCGGCTTTTGCACCTGATGGCTCATTTTGAAACAGGTAACGATGAAATTATTGAGTCGCTCATCAAATCTGTGTTCCGCTTTATGTCGAGGATGGAAAATTTAACTGTGGTAGAAGAGGAGATGTTTAAATTTTTAAGAAACAATGTGTACGAATCGGCAGCTAAGCTAAAGCCGGAATTGAAAAAATTGCTGAACAAGATTAAGCATTTTGAAAAAAACCGTTTTGAAACAAGGGTGTTTTCTTATCTCGATATCATCAGTTGGGTAGAGAGCAAGGTGTTTGAAAAACCCATGAGTGTTATTGTTCATGAAAAATATCTGGAAAGCAGGCACAGGTAAGGTCAGCGGTTATTTACCTTAAAATTTTCAATTGTTGCCTTATAACTGCTGTCCATGGCTATTACTTTTTCAAAAAGAAGTTCTCCGTCTTCCTGCTTATCCAGTTTATATTTTATCATACCGGTGGTTAATGCATAAACCACGCTTTCAGGTTTTTTGTGGTATACATTTTCATAATGAATTTCTGCATTTTCATACTCACCCAGTTCGTAGTAAGTACGGCCCAGTATATCTTCTGTTATCAGGCTGCCGCTTATCTCATAAGCTCTTTTATTATACTTCAGCGCTTTGGTAAGATCAGTGAATTCTTCTCCATAGTCGCCCAGGTAAATAAGCCCCAGGCTGTTGTTTACAATCAGGTCATCGGAGTTTATAGAAAATGCATTCTTTAGTTTTGATCTGGCAATACCAACCCGGCCAGCTAAAATATCTACTGCAGCCATATTAACCAGGTAATAGTAGCTGTTTTTTGGGTAGCATTTAGCAGCAATGCTGGAGTAATGAAAAGATGAATCTATCATGCTTTGTTCATGGTAGGCTAAAGACAAATTTCTGTAAATGGTTCCTCTTGAAATTTGCGACAGCCTTGGCTTTTGCAATGCTTCCTTAAAAGATGCAACGGCCTGCTCATATTTTCCTTCATCCATCTGCTCAAGGCCGGTTTCATTTAATTTGACAGCATCGTCTTCTTTAGGTTTCTGATTACAGGATACCAAGCCGCAGATCAGTAGCGTAAAAAAAAACCGGTAAGCAGAAGGTTTTAATTGGTACAGCATTCTTAAAGTTTACAAGTAATTGGTTTGCCGGTTAGTTTAATAAAATCGTTTGTATAAAGTTAATACTAAAACCATTTTATAGCTTAAGGCAATAATAAATTATTGGCCTAAAGCTTTACAGAATAGCGGAAACAATTTTGCATCCATCGCTGCAGGTTACTGCCAAAACTATCCGGTTATGCTTATTTATCCACAACGTATTTTATCACGTATAACTACTCTATGTGGTATAAATAAAAGGCTATACATTAGACATCAAATAAAATTTACCACCAAAACAATTAATTTATGTTTAAAAAAATTACAACACTATCAGCCCTGCTGATAATATTATCTGTGCATCTGTCTGCACAGGTAACAGAGCAGAAAGAAGAAGCTAAAGGAATTTCTGCCAGGTTGGAACATGAAATAAATATGACCAAAGACCCTGCACTTGGTTATGTGCCAAAAGGCAGGTTGTTTGACGCCTACACGGAAAGGCAGCAAAAAATTCAGAGCAGCAGCAATCTTGCTCCAACTTTTACCTGGACAGAAAGAGGACCATACAGTGATGTAGTTGGCCCGAGTAATGGTAACAGCAGGCCTGGTAATGGTGTTACTTCCGGAAGGATGAGAGCCATCTGGACTGATCTTGCTGATGCAACCGGCAAAACAGTTTGGGTTGGCGGTATTGATGGGGGAGTTTGGAAAACAAACGACATTTCTGCAAATCCTGCAACATGGACGCCCATCAATGATTTTTTAGGTAACCTGTCAATCGCAAGTATTACACAGGATCCAACAAATACAAACATCATGTATTTTGGTACCGGTGAAAAAGCCATTAATGCTGATGCTGTAAGAGGCGCCGGTTTATGGAGAAGTTTAGATCACGGTGTTACATGGGCCTTAATGCCCGGCACTGCAAACTTCTGGAACGTAAGTAAAGTGGTTTGTGATGCAGCCGGTAATTTATATGTTGGCTGTAATTCAATTTCAAATAATTCGGGTATTCAACGCTATACAAAATCAACCGGAGTCTGGACAAATATAACTCCATCAGGCCTTGATCCAAGAGTGCCGGATATTGAACTGAGCAGCACCGGAAGACTGCATATCGTTTGTGGATATTATAATACGCCTTCTGGTAGTTCGGGATATCGTTATACCGATAATCCAGCTACGGTTACTTCATCTGGCTGGACAAGCCCTGCAACAACTTTTACAACACAATATAATGTAGCATTAGCCAGTAACGGAAATACATTGTATGCATTGCCGTCTAATTCGGCATGGAATGTTACTACAATGTATAAATCAACAAACGGAGGTGCCAACTGGTCTGCAACGGGCAGCACACCTGCTTTCACCAGCAGCCAGGCATGGTATTGCATGGCTGTTGCTGTTGATCCCAACAATGCAAATAATGTTATTGTGGGAAGTCTGGATTGTTATAAAACAACTAACGGGGGAACCTCCTGGACCAAGATTTCCAACTGGGTTGGAACAACGGGGCAGTATGTACATGCCGATCAGCAGATAATTACCTGGCGTAACAACAATGTGGTTTTGTTTGGCAGCGATGGTGGTATTCATTATTCTTCTAATGGCGGAACAACCATTACTGACAGAAATGTTGGGTTGAGGCTGAAACAATTTTATTCAGTAGCCGTACACCCAACATCAACCAATTATTTTTTAGCAGGAGCACAGGATAATGGTACACATCAGTTGAATGGTGCCGGCTTAACAACATCTGTTGAAGTTACCGGAGGCGATGGTGCATGGACAAAAATTGACCAGAACCAGCCTCAGTACCAGTTTGGCGCTTATGTTTATAATCAATACAGAAGAAGTACAAACAGTGGTTCAAGCTGGACCTCGGTTAACTATTCAAGCTCTGCCGGAAGATTTATTAATCCTTTTGATTATGATAATACAAACAATATATTATATGCCAGCGGCGCCGCCAATACATTTGTAAGATGGAGTAATCCTCAAACGGGAAGTACATTTACCGCAGTATCTATGACAGGATTGAATACCGGAACAGTTTCCAATGTTAAGGTTTCGCCCTTTACAAATAACACAGTTTATTTTGGTGGAGGAAAAAGCGGAGTGGTGCCAACTTTATTTAAAGCCAGCAACGCTAATGCCACGCCAACCTTTACCAATATTATAGGAAGCGGTATGCAGGTTTCGGGTACCAATATATCCAGTATCGAATTTGGAACAACAGAAAACAATATTATTGTTTCGGTTTCAAACTACGGGGTAAACAATGTTTGGGTTACCAGCAACGGCGGAACAAGCTGGACTGCTATTGATGGCGATTTACCTGATATGCCTGTGCGTTGGGCTATGTTCTATCCGGGCAGTAATACAAAAGCAATTATTGCTACAGAGACCGGTGTTTGGCAAACTGATAATATCAACGGCGGTTCTACAAGCTGGGGCCCTGAGACAGGTTTCCCGAATGTACGAACTGATATGTTGCAATACCGTGCCAGCGATGGATTGCTGGCAGCGGCCACGCATGGCCGTGGAATCTTTACAACAATCATTGGTGCTCCCGGCGATACACAGCCGCCAACAGCTCCGGTATTAAGTTCAACCGGTTCTACATCTAACACAATAAGTTTATCATGGACCGCTGCAACAGATAATGTTGGCGTTACCGGATATGATGTGTATGTAAATGGTTCTTTGAACGGATCAACAACAACTGCACTAACTTATGTGGTTACAAGTCTTGCGCCTTCAACAGCCTACAGTATTTATGTTAGGGCAAAAGATGCAGCGGGTAACGGTACTAATTCAAATACCATTAATCCATCCACACAGGCGGCGGCAGATGTTACGCCTCCGTCGGCTCCGGTATTAAGTTCAACCGGTTCCACTGCATCAACCATCAGTTTATCGTGGACTGCAGCAACAGATAATGTTGGTGTAACCGGATACGAGGTTTATGTAAATGGATCATTGAACGGAACCACCACTTCAGCACTTACTTATGTTGTAAACGGATTGGCTGCTTCTACATCTTATAGTATTTATGTAAGAGCAAAAGATGCAGCAGGCAATGGTACCAATTCAAATACCATCAATGTAAGTACACAATCTGCAGGTGGGTCAACTAATATTTTTGCACATTATTTTGAAACCGGCTGGGATGGCTGGGCAGATGGCGGCAGTGATGTTGCCCGTTACAGCGGAACTCGTTCTTACCAAGGATCATATTCAATATATGTTCGTGATAATTCTGGTACTGCTTCTGCTATGACATCATCGGCCTATAATGTAAGTGCTTATACACAACTGGTCTTCGATTTCTATTTCTATGCAACCAGTATGGAAACAGGAGAAGATTTCTTTGTGCAGTATTATAACGGCAGCAGCTGGAGTACCGTAGCCACTTATGTTGCAGGAACCAGTTTTAACAACAATGGTTTCTATCATGCAACGGTAACATTAACCAATGTTAATTTCCCTGTCAATGCGCAGTTCCGCATTCAATGCGATGCCAGTGATAACAGTGATCTGATCTATATTGACCAGGTTACACTTACTGGTTCTACCGCAGCATCGCAAGGCAATGGTGGCGGAAATACACAGAGTTGCGAACTGGTTGCAATGAGCCATACTGACCTGGATGCAACAGAGCTTACCAACTACCTGATGATCTATCCTGTTCCTGCATTAAATACATTAACAGTGGCAACTGCCGAAAATATACAGGCTGTTAAGATTTACAATGTGAATGGAACATTGGTAAAACAATTTGGTGCAATTAAAACCGGTTATAAACTGGATGTATCAGGATTAAAACCCGGTATTTATATGGCAACATTTATTACTGAAGAAGGAATAATATCGAGGAAGTTTGTAAAACAATAATTGATTAGTGATATTGAAAAGTCCTCCGCTTGCGGAGGACTTTTTTTATAACGAATATTTGAAAAGCAACGTCAGTATTCTTGGAACGGCTGACCGGTCATCATCATCAAAAAATTCCTGTATGTCAATAAATTTAAACCCGTGCACTTTTGCTGCGTTGGTAAAGTCAGTAATGTTATGATCAAAACAGGTAACTACCTGTTCTGTATCCCCGGTTGTAAACCTTGCTTTACTGCCGTTGTATTGTTTAAAGGGGTGCAATTCGCCAATATAAACATATCCGCCCGGGGCGATTATGGCAGATACTTTTTTAAAAATATCTTCAAGATTTTGGATATGCTCTAATACAAGACTGAAACTTACGAGCTCATATTTTTTTGTTGCAAAGGCCCAGTCCTGTAAAATATCGGCCTGAATAAAATTTACTTTATCATCATTTATTTTTTCTTTGGCTTTTGCCAACATGGCATCCGAAAGATCAACAGCCACAATTTCCTTTGCTTTGGTCATAAGCCATTGTGTGTTTTTTCCTGTGCCACAACCAATTTCAATACAGGTATTAAATGATATATGGCTCAAAGTTTTTTTGTAAGGCTGATGCTTCCAGGTCTCTGGTCAGGTTAACATTGCTGTCGTACTGTGCCGACCAGCTATCATATGCTTCTTTAATACTCATTGTAATTTTTATGCAGTTTTAAGCTAATCAATCTTATCAAACAATTTTTTGAAATATAGTTCAGCCCCTTCAAAAGGATAAGGCAATTTGGATAAAGGGAATTTAATTTCCATCTCATTTTTTAAAATCCTGGCTTTTTCATTTTCCTGTTCACGTAACAGCCTGCCAATGTTTACATAATATGCCCATCGGTAATTGTTAAGCAGGATAATGGCATCTTTCGATTTTTTTATTTCATCTGCCGCAAGTTTTTCAATGGAATAATTTTTAAAATTTGCCGAAACACTGTCTGTTGCAGTATTCAGTTCTATTGATCTGGTACTTAGCTTATCTGCCAGGCCTTCATTAAACAGGTGGTCTTCCAGAAAAAGATTCCAGGTGCTGTCGGAATTAAAACTGAAATAAAAATCCCTGGTAAACAGGCTTTGTTTTAAAATATTCAGCAATATGCGGTCGCCTTTTAAAACATATTTATCAAGATAAGTGGGCTTGAGTTGCCAGGTAAATTTTTCGGTGCTGTCTTTGGGATTGGTTATTGTGAGAAACCGTGTTTCAAATTCAACATAATCTATTCTGTCAATTTCAGTATCGGTAAAACTGATATCAAGTTTCTGTTCGTTCTTTAAGTATTTACAATACCAGCTGGTATTGATCAGGCTGGCATCAACAATGGTAACATCATTACGGTAATTTTCTACTTCCTGCAGATACCAGGCCGGTATCGAAATATTATCACCAACGGTGATAAGGATAGCATTTTTGGCACAACTGTTCAGCAGTTGCCGGTTGTAATGAAGTATAGGTTCTGTAAATCCACCTCTTCGTTTGCCTTCTGTAAAAGCCCAGCGGGCCGAATCTTTCTGTCCTCGTACCAGGTATGCCTGCGCCAGGCTGCCCCAGATAGAACTGAGTTTGGCATAAGGATCTAAAACAACATATTCACCATTGTAAAAAGGGGAGAGCCGGTTAACCGTTTCAAATGCTTCGCTTGCTTCAATGGTCATATCCCTGTTTTGCTTAAACATTGTGCTGCCGTCACCCGAATTCATCCTGTCGATACTATAGCCCAGAAAATAATACAGTTCAACACTATCAGGATATTGTTTTATCAGTGTTCTTAAGATACGGTAAGGAATGCTGTAGTCAGGCTTTTCGGAAAGTGATTGTTTTTTGAATTCGGCTTTACCACTGCCGGTAATATCTGTTTGTCCAAAACATACACCGGATGCAAATAAAAAAATAAATAAAACTGATTTCATAATTGATTGAAAAGCGATTATTTTAATGGGGTAATTTAACTAAATATATTTAACCGGTTTTCTTCAACCCCAGATAATGTTCCCTTTGCTTTGTATTAGATTTTTCAAAAGAATACCAAAACAAGGTACAAGGGATATTGGTTGCATGTGTATCCAGAAACCTGATTAAGTAGATATTTATATTGAAAACTGAAGATAAAAGAAAATGCTGAATCGATGATAGCAGTTTTATTTCAATACCCGCCCTGTCTGTAATATATGCCGTTCAATGTGATAAACATAAAAACGGAATGTATCTCCAAGCCTTAACTTGATGTGTTTGGTTAATGAGATGGGAGTTTTTACTTTGGTAAGATCAACGCCCCTGGCCTGGCCCAACAAACTTTTCAGCAGGTCAAGCTGTTTTAAAAACCGGTCAATGGTTGTTATAGATAGTTCGGAGTTGGCCGGGTTTTTATCTTTAGGAGTTTTCATCTTTTTTATTTTTCCATTTTTCTCCTTCATCAGGTTTGCAAAATAATTGCCAATAATACCACTCCTGAAATGTTCAGATGCGTAACTGTTTTTGCTGGCCAGTATCTGCTTCTCCATTTCGGGCAGATAAAAATCGCCGTACAGGTTCAGGTGTTCAATACATTCCAGTATGCTCCAGGAGTCGGAAGTTTTTTTAAAGTTTAGCAGAGCGGTATCGAACTTCTTAAATTGCCTGGCTGCATTGGCCGCATTTTCTGTTATTGACAACAGTTCTTCAATCAATTGTTCTTTTCTGATTTGCATAAAATAAATTTTATACAAAATTGAGGCAGGTATTTTTTATCTGTCTTGATTGAAGTCAAGAATTCCGGATACGGCTGAGTGTTTCGGGTTTCATCCGCAGGTAGGAGGCGATATATTTCAGCGGTACTTCCTGGAACAGGTTGGGACTTCTTTGTAAAACCCGTTGCAGCCTTTCAACAGGGGAGGTGATGAGCAGGTCTATTTCCCGGTCAATCTGCTGAGTGATAAGATTCTCAAGCAGGCTGATGTATTGTTTCATACTTTCCTCATTTTCATGCACCAGTTTCAACAACACTTCTTTTGGCATGATACGGATTGTTGTTTTGCGGATAGCCTGTATATAAAACTCCGAAGGAGTTCCTTTAATAAAGGAAGATAATGAGTTGATAAATGAACCGGTATAGCCAAAACGGATCACTTGTTCTTCGTACTCTGATAAATAAAATGCAATGATAGCACCCGACTCAACCAGGTAAAGATTTTTTTCCACTTCGCCTTCCCGTATCAAAAAATCAGCTTTTGAAATTGTTTTTTGTTCTGCAACTTCGTTGAAGGCAGCAATTATTTTATTGGTAAATACATGGTTCATGCAGCATAGTTCTATTTAATTATTGAACGAAATCGAAGTTATAAAGATAGCTGGAGAAACGGAAAGTATACCATAATAGCGGTCAGATGCCCATTGTTATTAAGCCAGACACAAGCGCTTCAAATAGCAAGGTAAAAAACCGACATACTGTAAACCTTTTAAAAGCTTCATCTTCCCGTAAACAATTTTTATTGCCTGCCATCCTGATTTTATATTTTGAACTTTATACAAGTATTAACTTACTGTAAAAGTATAAGCCATGAAAAAATTAATCTTTCTTGCAGGGGCTACCCTGTTAGCATTTGCAATGTATGCACAGGTGAGCCACACTGCTTTTACTAACAATAATAAAACTGCTGCAGCACTTACAGCTGCCGACTGGCAGAGCGATCTGCATTTTCTGCAACAAACAGTTCATAAGGACTATCCTTTCCTGTTTAAAAACATTTCAGCAAAAGATTTTGATGCAGCAGTAGAGAAGCTCAACAAAGATATTCCCGGTATGCAGCCGCATGAAGTACTGGCAGGCATTGGCCGCATTGTAGCTTCTTTCAAATATGGGCATACTGATATAAGCTGGCGGGAATCGCCTGTAAAATATCATTTGGTACCACTTAATTTTTACTGGTTCAGTGATGGAATGTATGTTGAGGGAGCCGATAAAGCCAACGCTGATATTGTGGGAGCAAAACTGATTAAGGTTGAAGGAGTGCCGGTGAAAGATGCCCTTGCTGCAGTTAAGGAACTGGTACCGGCTGAGAACGATCAGTACTTCCGTGCCTATGGCCTCGATTTTTTAAATATTCCTGAAGCATTGCATGCACAGAAAATTTCAAAACAACTTAAAGAAACAATTACTTATACTTTTGAAAAAGATGGTAAAACTTTTGATAAAACAATTACCGCAAGAGATGCTTTTCGCCTGCCCCGCAAATATGGGTTCATTAACCCAGGCACAGATTGGGTAAGTGTACGTGATCAATCGGCAACACCCAATTATATAAAAGACCTTGACAAAATCTATTATTTTGAATACCTGCCTCAAACAAAAACTTTGTATGTGCGGCATAGCCAGATGCAGGATGAAGCTAAGGAAACCATTCCTGATTTTTATAAAAGGGTCTTTGATTTTATTGATAAGAATGATGTAGAGAAACTGGTGCTTGATGTGCGGCTGAACGGTGGTGGAAATAATTATAAGAACAAACCGATTGTTACGGGCATCATCGAGAATAAAAAGATAAACAAGCCCGGAAAATTATTTATCATCATTGGCCGCCGCACTTTTTCGGCCTGCCAGAACCTGGTTAACGAACTCAGCAATTATACCAATGCCATATTTGTTGGCGAACCCACATCAGAAAATGTAAATTTTTATGGGGATAACAGGAAGGTGGTATTACCCAAATCGGGCACGCCGGTATTTTTATCTTTTGCCTGGTGGCAGGATAAACCGCAGTGGGAAAATGCCGATTGGCTGGCTCCGCAACTTGCCGTGGATATGAGTTTTGATGATTACCGAAGTAATAGAGACCCAGTGCTGGAAGCCTGTCTTAATTTTTCTGATAATGATATTGTGCTGGATCCAATGGCACATTTAAAGGGATTATTTATGGCAAATAAACTGGATGAGGTAGAGAAAACGGCAAAAAATATGGTGGCCGATCCCAAATACCGCTATATGAATTTTGAAAGCAAGCTGAATCAGGCAGGCTATGATTTGCTGAATGGTAACCAACAGGAACCGGCGCTTTATGTTTTTGGATTAAACACCAGGTTGTATCCAAAGTCGGCCAATGCATGGGACAGTTATGCAGAAGCAAACTGGAAAGCCAATAAGATTGATAAAGCCATTGAATATTATAACAAAGCCATTGAACTTGATCCAAATGGTGTTACAGGTACCAACGCCAGGAATATGCTGCAGCAGATAAAAACTGCAAAAGAGCACTAAATATTTACCCGGTAATTTAAAAATATGAAACTGACTGTGTTTTTTTATTTGCTGATAGTACCGTTGTTTACCTGTTGTCAAAATTCAGGAGAGTCAAGAGAATTATCAGCAAACTTTTCTAAACAGACAGCAAGTGCCGACAGTGCCATAAGAGCCGGAGAATTTGGTGAGTTGCATAGTTTAGTCATCATGAAGTATGGGAAATTAATTTTTGAAAAATATTATAATAACTGGAAACCCGATTCAGTACACCAGTTACAGTCGGCAACTAAATCTGTTGTGGCCACCTTGCTGGGTTGTGCAGTGCAAAACGGATTTATAAAATCGGTTGATGAAAAAATTATAAACTATTTCCCTGCCGGATTTATTACCGATCCGTTAATGAAAACAATACGCATCAAAGACCTGTTAACCCAGGAGCATGGTTTAAAATGGAAGGAAGCTCCATGGAACGATCCCGATAATACCTGGCGAAAAATTCTGGCCACGCAGGGCAATTGGTATAAAGACATCCTGCAGACCCCAATGGATACTTTGCCCGGAACAAAATTCAATTACAGCAATGCAGCACCTGTATTGGTAACAGCCATTATTCAGCATGCAACAAAAATGAATATAGATGATTTTGCAAGGCAGTTTTTGTTTGCGCCTCTCGGTATCACAAACTATAATTTCTGGCAGGGAAATGGCGGGCCGCAAAATAATGGTATGGCGCTTTTATACCTCACATCAAAAGATATGGCAAAGATCGGGCAGCTTTACCTGCAGAAAGGAAACTGGAGTGGTAAACAGATCATATCGGAACAATTTGTACAACAGTCAACTTCGGCTATTGTAAAAAATGTTGGAATGAATGGTTTTTATAAAAGTTATGACTACGGATATTTCTGGTGGAGTAATCCCGTTCTTCAGGGGGCTGGTAAGGCAACAGCTGTTTTTATTGCCCGTGGCGCAGGCGGACAAAATATTATTGTTTGGCCGGCAAAAGAAATGGTTATTGTAATTACTGCCTGGAACATGCAGCAGCCAAACAAACCTCAGGCTGTTTTTGAAAGATATCTTCTTGCGGATTAAAAAAAAGATAATTATCTTATGATCAGTAAATGAAAAAAGTTGAAGTATATATCAGTATTAACACAACACCTGAAAAAGTTATTGACGCTTTTACAGAACCGGAAATGCTAAAAGCCTGGTGGCAGGTTGAAAAAACACTGATTGATAAAAAATTAAAAGGATTATATATTCTCACATGGGCTTTAACTGATAAAGGCATTGGGTATGTTTCATCGGGGAGTATTAAAGAATATATAAGAACAGAAAAACTGATCATTGAAAATTTTGCTTACCTGAATTACGAAAAACCTTTCCTGGGGCCGATGAGCCTGACTGTAACTGCAACATCAAAAAATGATACTTGTGAGGTTTACCTGTGCCAGGATGGGTACCAAGCCGGCCCCGATTGGGACTGGTATTACGAGGCAGTAAAAGATGCCTGGCCAAAAGTTATGCAGATGCTGAAAGATTATCTTGAAAAAAAATAGCATGATAAAGAGTTTGATTTTCATAATTGGGTGCTGTTTGCTTTATTCCTGTACCGAAACAGAAAGTACTGAAGTATTTGATAAGGATAAAGTAAAACAGGAAGTTGTGCAGATGTTGTCAGATTACCATGAAGATATCCGTAAAGAAGGATTAACGGCAGAATTTAAATACTTAGACAGTTCAGAAAATTTTTTCTGGGTTCCGCCGGGCTATGAATCAGCCTTAACATACGATTCAGTAAGAAGTATTTTGGAAAAAAATGCAAAAGCGATCCGTTCAGTTTCATTTACATGGGATGAGTTACAAGTTTTTCCGTTATCTGATAAAATTGCCAATTACTCCGGAATTGTGCAGGGCATTATGACTGATACTGCCGGCATTGAATCGAAACCAAAAATAATAGAATCAGGTACTGTTATAAAACGTAAGGACGGCTGGAAACTGTTAAACGGACAGAGTACGGTAATGAATACTCCGGCTGAAAAAAAGCAATAGTAATATCGTAAGAATATTAAGTTATAGTTCTGTCCTTAAATGATTAGAAATGGTCTGTATTTTTTTCTGAAAAAAATGAGGCTCCGCAAAGAAGCCTCATTTTATAATTAAATATGAACCGTTATTTATTTTTTAGGATCCAGTGCATTGTCAATTCTTCTGCTCATTTCCTTCAGATGAATTTTAGTCATCTGGTCTGTTGAAGCATTTGCTGCTGCATTTACTTCTGCCTTCAACGATGAAAGACTTGCCCGCAATGAACTTTGTACATCCACCAGGTCATTATCTACCGGAATAATAAATGCCCTTAAGGCTGCCGGAATTTCTACAGGTTTTACCGGTTCGGGATTTAACAGTTTATCTATTTTCTCCACATACATCTGCTGCAATTGCCTGCGGTAGATATCAATTGGTTTACGTGTCGCCAACTCACTCCAGACGCCTGATTTAACATCGCTCAGTAATTCTGTGATCTTGTAATCATCGTTACCTGGGAATGTTTCCGCTTCAACCAGATGATTAAGTGTAGAGGTTCTGAAAAGGCCGTTTAAAACATTCTCCTGTAATTTTCCTATTTCCTTCAGGCTGTTTAATCCGGTCTTTGCATTTATGTCGTTATTGATAAGCCAGGTTGGAGTAGCAAACAAATTGCTGTTCAAATAAGCAACAGCTTCTTTTTGTTTTACCCTTGAAACAGTTTCATACACAACACCTGCTTCTTCAGTCATCTTAGGCGTTTTCATAACACCGCCAATTACTCTCAACACATGATTGTTGTAGCGGTTAAACTGGTTGGTAACTTCTCCATACATCATAGCCATGTTTGCGTAATCTTCATTTGCTTCTTTGGTCCAGCTGTCTAAATTGGGTACAATGCGTTTTAAATTCTTTATTCCATACTGACTGCTTAGAACGGGGTCATCACCAACCTGCTCCGTCTGGTTACGTGGATCATCTCTGTTAGATTCTCCATCGCCAAACCAAAGGCGTTTGTTTTTCATTTTTTCCATCACCCATTTGTTCAAATGAGATTTCTCGTCATCGGGACTGTTGTATTGCGGAAATAAACGGTAACCCCAGTCAATTGCCCAGTCATCATAATCGCCAATGCGGGGAAAAATTCCTTTGTCGCCGATATTATCTTCGGGTTGTGCTACATAATTAAAACGTGCATAATCCATAATGGAAGGTGTATGACCGTACAGGTCCAGCCAGGCTTTGTCTCTCAGTTTCTCCACAGGCACTGCAGAACTGGAGCCGAAATTATGACGAAGTCCTAACGTATGACCCACTTCATGCGATGATACAAAACGGATCAGTTGTCCCATCAGTTCATCATCAAAAACCATTTTCCTTGCACGGACATCCGTAGGCGACGCCTGTACAAAATACCAGTTACGTAACAACATCATTACATTGTGATACCAGTTGATATGGCTCTCCATGATCTCGCCGCTGCGTGGATCGGCAATACTTGGTCCGCTGGCATTAGGAATGGTAGATGGCTTATAAACAATAGCCGAAAAACGTGCATCCTCAAGGCTCCACTCGGGGTTCTCTGCTTTTGTTGGAGCCCTTTTCGCCATCACTGCATTTTTAAAACCGGCTTTCTCAAAAGATTTTTGCCAGTCGTTAACTCCTTGTATAAGATAGGGTATCCATTTTTCCGGCGTGGCCGGATCAATGTAAAAAATAATCGGTTTTTTCGGTTCCACCAGTTCGCCTCTTTTATATTTCTCCATATCTTCTTCCCTTGGCTCCAGCTTCCAGCGCTTAACCATCGAAATTCTTTTTACGCCCTGCGGATTCAGGTCAAAGTCGGTATAACCAACTGTGAAATATCCAACACGTGGATCGAAGTACCTGGCCTGCATGGGTTTTTCGGGTAACAAAACCAACGAACTATTCAGCTCAACTGTGGTATTTCCTGCTGTAGGAGCTGTAGGTGTACTGCCGTAGGTTTTTACCGCAACTACTTCAACATTAATAGGGAAGGTCTTTACAGTAACCACATAAGATTTGTCTTTTTGCAAAGCCGCCAGGTTCGCTCTTTTTTTAGAGGAACTTCCCAGGAACAAAACATCGTTATCGCCACTTACCAGGTCGGTTACATCAATTACCACAGCCGATGAATCTTTTGAAAATGCTTTAATGTCGAATGCAAAATCAATAGGCTGGATATTTGAATTGTTTACCGATGTAAACATAGGCGAAGTGGAATCTTTGGTATATTCAGCATAAGAGATGGTACGCAGGAAGATATTATCATTGGGCCCTCTTTCGAACCAGATAACATTTTGTCCGATGCCATCGCCGGCATACGAAAGTCCTGAATTACGTCCTGATGAAGGCGCTTTAGAAATCCTGTTCACCACCAGTATCTCTCTTTTTAAAAGACTGTGCGGTATCTCGAAAAAATATTTATCGTCCAGATTATGAACTTTAAACATTCCATTATCTGTTTTAGCTTTGGAGGTTATCACTTCAGCATATGGCCTTGGCCCTTTGGGCTGTGCTTTTGCTTTTTTTGAAGTATCGGACGCAGCTGCAATATCAGCAGGCTTTTTACCATTTTGGGCCATTAATATACCCGTGCTTAATAAAAAGACTATTAGTAAGAGACTTTTTAAGAATGATTTCATTTGCGTTTGTTTTGGTTGTTAATTATGTAGAGACATTTGAAAAATTGTGCAATGATATACCAAAAAACAGCTTTTGGCAATACCGCTTATGTAAATATAGGAATGATTTAAACCCGGGGATGTTTTTAAATTAATGGAGGCAATCTTTTGTAGTTGGGTATTTTTTTAGTCCTGCCCAGTGCAGCCTTCATCGGGTGTAACATGGGAATAGCTGTCAACATATTCGTGTGAGTAACTTAATTTTATTGAAACAGCTACCGGCTCTTTACCTTATATTAATAAGTATGATGAGAGACATTATTCTTTGTTATTCGTTTAACGCTTCCTCCGCTTCCGGTGCATCTTCTTTAATAAGGTTAGGAAACAACTTAGCTAAGCCTGAATAAATAAGCGGGGTAGAAATACTTTCTACAAGTACCGAACTCAGGAACCCTTTGATACTTTTATATTTTCCCAGGCTTTTGTCTATTACCAGGTTGGCTCCTAAATTAAGGCCTGCCTTTACAATATCAGATTTTACTTCCTTATCCTGCACAAATTCATGCAGCGATTGTTTAAGCATAATAAGCGGGTTAAGTGTGCTTAAAGCCGTATTAACAGACTGCTTTAATTCTTCTTCCTGTATTTTTTTATCTTCCCGTAATTGTACAATACGTTGGGTTAATGTTGTGTGGTCTGTTATATTGCTGTTGTTGTTCATTATCTGTGTCTTAAAAGAACGGGTTTAATTTTCGCTGAAAATTTTGCGGATGATCAGATTGCGTATGGGTTTATCAACCAGTTTTTTTCTGCCCATAAAAAGGATAAGGGCCAGCAGTAAAAAAAATCCTCCCACAATTAAAAATCCTGCGTATGAATTACCCACCAGGTGCGACAGGTAAAAACTTAACCCCAAACTGAGGAAGAGCACAAACAACAAACCTGCATATGCAACAAGAATTCCACTGATGAGGCCGGCCCCCATCACTGAGGTTTTTTCCGTTGCTTCAAGCTTGATAAGCTCGTAGCTTGTATTTGCATAACGTTTCAGGTTTGTTGTAAGTTCCTCTATTTTTATATTTTCCTGCATAGTAGTAGTATAGGTTACTTTTTAATTGTGCTGAGTTACTGCATTGGCTTTTTGTTTGGCATGGTTAGCTGCGCCGGCTAATTTTTCTGCAGCTTCATCTTTCATGGCATCGGCCTTTTTACCCAGGTTCTTTGCAGCTTTAGCCATTTTGTTCTTAAGGTCTTTTGCACTGCCTGCAATTTTTTTACGTGTCTTGTCTCCTTTGTCGGGTGCAAATAAAATTCCCAATGCTGCACCTGCAGCCAGACCGGCCAATACGCCTAATATTATTTTTCCAGATTTCATAGTTGTTTGATTTTATAAATTAATAAATGTTGTTTGTTTAAATTAAAGCGGTTTTCTTCCCTGTATCACCCGTAAAAGAATAGCAATAACTGCAATAACAAGTAACAGGTGAATGATAGCGCCTGCGCTGTATGCAAAAAAACCTATTGCCCAGAAGATGACGAGAATAACTGCTATGGCATAAAGTAAACTGCTCATGATGTTATGTTTTAAATGAGAAGATCTGTTCTGAATAAAACAAATAAGCCAAGAACTGTGCCAAAGCATTTTTTGAAAATGCTAAAATCTTTTTAACAGATTGTTACTGCAGGTTGAATATTTAAGGAGCCGGAATTTTTTCTTCCAGCATTTTAAGGTTTAATTTATCGTAGTAGGTACAAGTCATCTGTTCCATATTAACAGTCCATTTTTCAACGCCGGCTTCCGCTGCATGGTTACAAAAAGCAGGATAGTCTGTTTTGCCCTGCTGGTGCATGTTTAAATAATACCTGAATTTTTCAGCATCACTCACATCAGCAACATGCAATGCAGCGTATTTTGGTTCCGATTGAACCCGGAAATCATTTTCGCCAAAAAACAAAGTGTGCCCATCACTTACAAACGTATCATATTTTTTAATTCCGAGTTTTATAAGGTCTTGTACATAAGCCGGAAAATCTGCGCCGCTTTTAACTTTCGAATGTGCTTCAGTAATTTCTTTTAGTTGAAACATTTATTTGTTGTTTAGTTATCACAAAGTTGGTAAAAGAATTTATAAAGGGAAAAATATATTTTTTGCTGCTGCTCTGGCTATAATAGGAATAGAAATACCAGTTACATTTATCAATTCAGTACCTGTTTATACCAGTTCATTCATAAGTGATATTTTCTGTTGCAGCATTCATTTCATATTTGTGGCATAAAACAAAAATCACTTTTTATGCGTAACCTTTTTCTGTTCCTTTTGATCACAACATTATCACTTGCCTGTAAAAAGTCAGGCACAGACAAACCTGTTGAAGGCCCTTCCTCCGGTTTTGCACTTGATTATATGGAAGTAGAAGAACATCTTTTTGGCGCTAACTTATACCTGTATGGAAACTTTGGTGACAGCACGGCCGGCAGCAAAGTAAAGATTGGGAATACTATTATTGACGGGCAAGGCGGCATTGACGGAACTATTCTTTCATGGACTTCGTTTTACATCAAGCTGAGCATTGGCGACCCTAATGATAATGCCGGTGCAGGATATGTATCGGTTATCAATAACGGGAAGGAAACCAATAAACGCATGTTGAATGTGTGGGAGATAAGCCTGCTGTATAAACAACCCGATGAAGGCACGATCCTGAAAGAAGTGCGGTTTAATGCTTTCTTACGTGCTGATGCAGGTACTCACCGTAATATAGCCACGTTTTCAATACCCAGCAGTTTCTCTTCAAGATCAGAAGCCTTTTGGGCCATTGGTGGGCAGGGGCATTCATCTTATCCCGGGGGCGGCATGACCATTTCACTTGAAAACCGAAGTGGCATGGTAGTATGGAGTAAACCAAACCAGGATAATACGAACCAAAACAATAATTTTCAAAGCGTGGTGAAATTTAAGAACGGTGTGTTTGAATTAAGCAAACTGCGTATGCATAAACTGAAGGCAACACTTATATCAAGCCTTGCCGACGGAAGCCCGGCTCCATTTATTACCGATTACGATTTTAGGATTGAGGTAATGCCACTGAACGATGTATTAAACCTGGAACTGGATAATACCGGAGCCATTAAGGCGGGAACATATATTACCGGCCCACACAGTACACAGTACGACTTTACCTGGGAGGCCAGCGAAGCGCCTAACCACATGCATAATTTTATGTTGGAATGGTCAAAGGCGCAACCGCGTTTTCACTGATAATATTGTAAGGGATTGTAAAAGATAGTTGAGTTCTGATGGGGCTCATCGAGATTTTCGCAAACGTGATCTTTATTATTAACATTCACTTGCTGCGAAAGCCCGATGCGGCAGGTTGCTGCATAATGAATTCTAAAAGAAAGAAATTTCAATGGATCTGTGATATCGTTTTGCTTTTTAAAATTTTAATGTCTTAAAAATATTTTAAAAATTTAACACTATTTATTTAAAATTCCAGATCACAACTTCCTTAACGGCCGTCAGTAGTTTTACTAATACCAATTCTTCCAAAAGTAGCTTACAGTTTAATAATTTTTTTTGTGAGTTTTTCTTTAGATACATCATCTCTTATAGTTACAAAATAATAACCTGATTGTAAGTTATTAATGGGAATTGTGATTAAACCATTTTTAGACTTTGTTAACAGAATCAACCTTCCATAAACATCCACAACTGTTATTTCTAAATTTCGCAAGCCTGTATTTTTAATATAGAATAAATTATTTGCTGGGTTTGGAAATATAGTCGTTTGTTTGGGAAGGGAGGAATCTCCAGCATAAATAAAATTGATTTCGTTGGAGAACTGACTCAAACATCCGTTTACATTTAATTGAACCTTATAAATTCCTGAAACAACTGGAGTAAATCGCTGGGATACTGCACCTGCAATCACCTGCCCGTTTAAAAACCATTGATTTTCGGAAAAGGCGGAGGATTGTAAAAATTGTATACTTTCTGAGATTACCGGGGCAAGTAAGGCTGCTGTTTTAAAATAAAAAATATCGCTGTACCGATAAACGCCTTTATATAAAAACTTGACCCTGAATTTGTAAGAAGAAGACTGAGTAAGGTTTGTAGCCTGTACCGTAGAAATTATTTTGTTGTTACTGACATTTGAAGGGCTTCCCACTAGAGTATTTGTAAAATCGCTAATTCCATACTGAAACCATATACTATCAACGCTGCTGAAATCTGCCCTTATTTTCGCTGAAAGTGTTGCACTGCATGAAGTAACAGGATCAGCATTTAGGGAATCAATACTGTATTCGGCTATTTTATTAGATAAGATGGTTCCATACATGCCGCCAATATAAACTGTAGAATCTGCAGTAAAATTTATAGCACGGTTTTCATAATAAGGTGCATTTTTGTATTTATTCCATGTAAATCCCCCGTCAACTGTTTTATAAATACTACCGGCTCTTGTAGTAACATATCCTGCCTTATCATCAAAAAACCTGATTGCAATAAAATGATCAAAAAAGCTATTGGGTTCAACTGATGTCCATGTAAGTCCTCCATCAGTTGTCATTTTTAAATAACCTGAATTGCCTATTGCAAAACCTTTGTTTGGATTAATGAAATAAAAATCCTCAACATCTCCATTGGAATTTTCCAAAATTTCCTGCCAGGTAATACCACCATTTAACGTCTTATATAATTTCTTATACCAGGTTGCAAACCCAATCTGCTCATTCAAAAATTGAATTTTTAATAGCTTTTGAGTGTTGTTTATTAACTGCCAACTTGTTCCGGCATCTGTTGTTTTATACAAGCCAAAGTAAATTGAAGGAGAAGAGGAAAGGTCGGAAAAATTGGCAAAACCTGTTGTGCTGTTTATAAAATTCATTCCAGTAGTAAATCTGTAAGAACCCACCGGAAATGATGTGGTTACGCTCCAGTTCTGACCTCCATCAACTGTTTTGTAAATGCGTACCGGAGATTCTGATTTTGTTACTATACCGGTATCAGCGTTAAAAAAATGTAACTGTTCAAAGCGTTCATTATTTGGAAATGCTGTTCCAACAGAAAAGGGCAATTCATTCCAGGTCAGCCCCTTGTCTGTTGTTTTATAAATATTGTGTGAGGTTGTAGCATAACCCGTATTATTTGTTCCGAATGAAATATTACTGACATCTATATAAGTGGGTGAAAATTTTTGCCAGCTCAAACCGCTGTTAGTTGTTTTCATTATAATACCCCGGTGCCCCACAACAAAGCCGGTACTGTCGTTAAAAAAATACTGGGAATAAAGGTCACCTGCATAGCCTCTTAACGGCATAGGTAGACGGGCCCAGGCATTACCGCCATTTACAGTATGATACATCTCTCCAAATTCACCCACCGCATAGGCATTATTTTGATTGACAAAAAAGATATCATACATGTTATGGCCAACATAGTTACTTGTCCAGGTATTTCCTCCATCAGAAGTTTTCAGCATTTCACTTCCTTCCCGGTAGGCAAAACCAATTAGACTGTTATAAAATTTTACCGTTAATACCCACGCTGTATTATTTACCGTGTAAACCTGTTGCCAGTTATTACCACCATCAGATGTTCTGTATATACCTGCATTATTGGAAAGAAAGCCAAGTTTAGAATCAACAAAATCAATTGATCTTATTGGAACATTCGGGAAGTTAACAGGGCTCCAGGTATTTCCCCTGTCATTGCTTTTAAATAGTTTACTTGAGTCCGTCATAATCAAAATAGTATCCCTGCTGATTATTTCCGCTTTTTTAATATTTCCCAACCAAACCGGGTTTTTAAAATCCCATGTTTGCCCATTATCTGAACTTATATATATAGTATTATTAAAACCGGCAATAATACCTGTTGAAAAAGCAATGTCCATAACATTAGCATTTGGAAAATTTTGAACAAGTTGCCAATTGGTAGCCCGGTCAGCAGTTTTAAAAAGGTCACCACCCTGATTAAAAAGAAAGCCGCTATCATTATTTATAAATGCTAATTTGGTATTTACGTAACCAGATGGGGTAGGATTAAGCCATTGCCATTGAGCAAAGGAGTTACAATGGCAACACAAAACAATAAAAAAGATAAGTATTATTTTTCTCATAGAAATAAGGTTTATTACACAAATTTATGTTATTAAAAAGGAAACATTACTATACACTCTGGTCTGTAGAGATAAAACAAGATGTTCAATGTAAATTCGATAAAGAGATCCTGTACAAGTGAGATTGTTTTCCACCATTGTTAGTGTTTAAGTTGAAGGTGACAAATAAAAGTTGAGCATTGCTCGTCCAGCCCCGAACAAATGCCCAGCAAAATTACTGCAGCCGGGGC
>JBATAS010000047.1:0-1587 GCA_049661965.1 Ferruginibacter sp.
TAATGGTTATAAATACCAGGGCAACAAACCCGGCGGTACCGGTGATGCCGGAAGCCCTAATGGTAAACCCGACAGTTATGGTAACACACCCGGTGGAAAAACTGCCGGAGGTAGTTTACGGGTTTCAAAAGGCGACCGTACCATTGTAAATAATTACATTTTTATGGGAGAACTGCCACGTGCCACCATCAATGCGGTGATAAAGGTTTCTCCATCGGGCAGGGGTACTTTTGTAACTTTCGATAAAGGTTCTACCAGTGTTGATTCAAGATACGCCACTGCTATCAAGGGCTATTTGCCCAATATTGAATTCAATAAATCAGATCATGAATCAATTGTTACTGTTCCTTTTAATTTCAGGGTGCAGTAACCTCTATTCCCAAGAAGGAAAAAAACAGAAAACGTATTTTTATTTTGGTCCTCACTATATTTCGCTGCTGAACATCGTTGTGTCACTCCCTTGTACCCCATACCATTATTCATCTTTACCTACATTTGCTGTTGTACATCATCCATCACATATCGTACATTAAATGACCTACCGGCAAACCATTGATTATCTCTATGCACAATTACCCATGTTCAGCCGCATTGGCGCTGCTGCTTACAAAGAAGACTTAGACAATACCATTGCCTTATGCAATGCCATAGATAACCCTTATACAAAATTTAAAAGCATACATATTGCCGGCACCAATGGCAAAGGCAGTACCAGTCATATGCTGGCAGCCATACTGCAACAGGCGGGGTATAAAACCGGTTTATATACATCGCCGCATATAAAAGATTTCAGAGAGCGTATAAAAATTAACGGCGAAATGATCAGCGAAGATTTTGTAGTTGATTTTGTGCAACAGACAAAAGCTGTATCAGAAAAAATAAAGCCCTCTTTTTTTGAATTAACGGTTGCCATGGCCTTTGATTATTTTGCCAAAGAAAAAGTTGACATTGCTGTAATTGAAACCGGCCTGGGCGGCAGGTTAGACAGTACCAATATCATCACTCCTATCCTGTCCATCATTACCAATATTGGTTACGACCATATGGACCTGCTGGGCGATACGCTTGAAAAAATTGCGGCTGAAAAAGCTGGTATCATCAAAGCCCATGTACCGGTTGTTATTGGCGAATATTTACCCGAAACAAAAAACATATTCATCAGCAAAGCCCAAAAAGAAAATGCTGCTATTTATTTTTCTCAGGATGAATATATGGTTTCAAACATTAATTACACAACAGCCTTACTCCGTTGTGATGTAAAAAATATTGAACATGATATTACCGAAACATTTGAATGTGATCTGAATGGTTTATATCAGACTAAAAATCTGAAAACAGTTTTGTGTGCCGAAGGAATTTTAATGCAGCAGGGTTTTACCATTAAAAACGAAGCAGAGAAATATGCATTGAAGCATGTTAAAGCACTGACCGACCTTGCCGGCAGATGGGATGTTATTGCAGAGCAACCAACCATCATTCTTGATGTTGCACATAACGAAGACGGCATGAAACAATTACTACAACAACTGGCGGTTGTTAAGCCTGCAACATCACAATTACATATGATCATGGGCATGGTTAAAGATA
>JBATAS010000048.1:0-4898 GCA_049661965.1 Ferruginibacter sp.
CTCCTGCCATACCACCAATACCAACAACAGAAGCTACTGATTTCTTTGGGAACATATCTGATACTGTTGTAAAAATATTTGCCGACCAGGCCTGGTGTGCCGATGCCCCGATACCGATCAAAATAACCGGAATCCAGAAGCTGATATAACCTAAGGGCTGAGCTGCAAGTACCAGTAAGGGAAACAATGCAATGATCAACATCGCTTTCATCCTGCCATCATAAGCATTATAGCCTTTGTTTATAAAGTATTTGGGGAACCATCCGCCACCAATACTTCCAAACATAGTCATGCTGTACAACACAACAAGTGGAAGCATGATTTCTGTTTTTACCATACCATATTGAGCTTCCAGGTATTTGGGCAACCAAAACAGGAAGAACCACCATACTCCATCCGTCATAAATTTACCAAACACAAAAGCCCAGGTTTGTTTGTATCCTAATAACTTAAACCAGGATACTTTTTGTTTTTCATCAGGCACAACCGTTTCTGCTTCATTATCCGAATTGATGTAAGCCAGTTCTGCTTTTGACAATCGCTTTTGTTTTTCCGGTTTATCATAAAACACCCACCAGAAAATTATCCAGATAAAACCAATAGCACCAATCATAATAAATGCGGCCTGCCATCCCCAATGAAAAGCAATCCAGGGAACAGTGGCCGGTGCAAGGATAGCTCCTACATTGGCACCCGAATTAAAAATACCGGTTGCAAATGCACGGTCTTTTTTTGGGAAGTATTCAGCCGTGGCTTTAATGGCGGCAGGAAAATTACCCGACTCGCCAAATGCAAGCACAGCCCGTGAAACCATAAAACCAATAATTGATACAGGTAATACCAAACCCAATGCCGAAAAAATTCCCGAAAATGCGCCACCAATCTCAATTGCATAAGCATGCATAATAGCGGCGACGGACCAGATAACAATGGCCCATGTAAACCCTTTTTTAGTGCCAAGTTTATCAACAAAACGTCCGGCAAATAACATGGAGATGGCATAGGCAAACTGAAACACTGCAGTAATATTTGCATAATCGGTATTGCTCCAACCAAATTCAGCCGACAGGTCGGGTGCCAGTAAACTCAACACCTGCCGGTCGAGATAATTAACTGTGGTTGCAAAAAATAACAATGCACAAATGGTCCACCGGTATTTGCTGATTTTTTCCATATTCATATAGATTGAGTTTATTATTTTTTACAATCGTTAATAACTGTCATCACTTTTTTTGTTTCTACGGTTAGCAGGATATACTGTTTATTATCCATTATGTATTTACTTACCAGCTTGCTGCCCATACCAACGGCACATACACCAGAATTGAACCAACCCGAAATATTTTCCGCTGTTGTATCAACACCTCCTGTTGGCATAAATAATAAGTTGGGAAACAAATCTTTTATGACAGACATAAAATCTTTTCCCAGGATATTACCGGGAAATAATTTTACCAGCTTTGCACCCAATGTTTCAGCAGCGATAATTTCTGTGGCAGTCATACAGCCGGGAATCCAGAGCATGTTATTTTTATCAGCAACTTTTGCAACAGATTCAACTAATCCAGGACAAATGATATAATCGGTTCCGGCATCAATAAAGATTTTAGCCATTTCTCCATTCTTGATTGTGCCCACACCCAGTATCATATCTTTTAATTCCGTTTCACAGACTTTCTTAAGTGCTTTGAAATTGTTTAGTGCGGCTTCTCCCCTGTTTGTATATTCAATGGTACGTATGCCTGCTGTATATAGCGCTTTCATCACATCTATACTTACCGTTTCATCGGCATGATAATACAAAGGCAGTAAGCCCTGTTTAATGATTTGTGTTATTATTTCTTCCGGCTTATCCATTTTTTATTGTTGCAGTAATTTCGTTAACAGTTTGATTGGTTGTATCTCCTTTTATAAATAATTTATTGTAAGCCGCTGCGGTAGCAAAGTCTAATGTTTGTTGAGGAGCATGGCCATTGCTTAGTCCATAGATCAGTCCACCCATAAAACAATCGCCACTACCTACTCTATCTAAAACCTTATCTGCAGCATATTCAGCAGATACAAATAATTCATCGGTAAATAATGTTGTATAATATTGTATCCCTTCATTTCTGTCGAAACGAAAAGTATTGGCTACTGTCTTCACTTTGGGAAATTGCTGTTGAATAGTTCTGGATGTTTCTGCTGTCTGTTCAAGATAAGCTTTTTTTTTATGCTGATTGAGTAATGATTCATTTAACGGAATGTCTAACATCATATTTGCAGCCCATAAATTCCCCATCACTACATCACAATATTTTACAAGACTTGGCATAATTTCAACAGGCTGTTTTCCATATTGCCATAATTTGTTCCGGTAATTAAGATCAACAGATATGGTTATACCTTTTGCCGCCGCAGCCTGTAAAGCCTCTTCACAAACTTCGGCAGCAGATGCCGTTAGTGAAGCTGCAATAGCGCTGAAATGAAACCAACTGATCCCATCAAATGCCTTATTCCAGTCAATCACTCCCTTTTGCAGTTGTGCAAATGAAGAACCGGCCCGGTCAAAAATTACGCCACTGTTTTTTACATCGGTTCCCTGTTGCAGGTAATACACTCCTACACGGTTGCCGCTGTAATGAATGGATGAAGTATCAATATTTTTTTTTCTGAGATAACCGGCAAGCTGTTTAGATAAAAAACTGTCGGGCAAAGCTGTGCAATATCCAACCGGCTGATTCCACAATGCCAAAGCCGTTGCCACATTAGCTTCGGCGCCGCCAACAAATGCAGGAACAATATTCGTTTGTAGCCAGTCGCCATCAGCAGAAGGAGAAAGCCTCAATAATAATTCACCAAAACATAATGTCTTATTCATCAAAACTTAAAATAATTATTTGCATTGTGATAACAGATGTCTTCAATAATTTTCCCAAGCTGCGGAATATCTTCAGGTAATTCTCCATTTTCTATTTCTTCGCCAAACATATTGCACAAAATGCGTCTGAAATATTCATGGCGTGGATAGCTCATAAAACTACGGCTGTCGGTAAGCATACCAACAAACTTGCTGAGCAATCCCATATTTGATAAAGCATTCATCTGTTTTATCATGCCATCTTTTTGATCTAAAAACCACCATGCTGCGCCAAACTGAACTTTTCCTGCAACCGATCCGTCATTATAATTCCCAATCATGGTTGCCATCAATTCATTGTCGGCAGGATTTAAATTGTACAGAATTGTTTTTCCTAACTGATCAGTTGAATCAAGCTTATTTAAAAACTTCGACAAGGCCCTTCCTTGAGAAAAATCGCCAATGGAATCCCAGCCGGTATCTGCACCAAGTTGTTGCAGCATCCTGGCATTGTTATTTCTTAATGCACCCAAATGATATTGCTGCACCCAGCCTTTTTCACAATCCCATTTTGCAAATTCAATCAGCATGGCCGATTTGAATTTCAAATTTTCCTGTTGATCGAGTTGTTTACCCGTTCTTATTTTATCAAAAATGTCTTTTATTTCCGCATCGGTATAATCTTCAGCATATATCTGTTCCAATCCATGATCAGACACTGCACATCCGTTTGCAGCAAAAAAATCATGACGGTTTTTCAGTGCTTTCAGGTAATCATCATAAGATGAAACAGAAAGACCAGAAACCTCTTCAACCTTTGCTACATAAGTATTAAAAGTTACCGCATCATCTACATTCATGGCTTTATCGGGGCGATAAGCCGGCAATACTTTTATTTCAAAGCTGTCTGCTTTTATTTTTTGATGATGCTCCAGCGAATCTGTAGGATCATCTGTAGTACATAAAATCTTTACGTTCATCTTCCGCAATAAATTACGAACAGAATATTCCGGCGTTCTTAATTTAGCAGAGGCTTCTTCATAAATTTCCTTTGCGGTATCTGCATTTAATATTTTATCAATGTTGAAATAACGCTGCAGTTCCAGGTGCGTCCAGTGATACAGAGGATTACGCATGGTATAAGGAACCGTAGCCGCCCATTTTTCAAATTTTTCATAATCACTTGCATCACCGGTAATAAATTTTTCGTTGATGCCATTTGTACGCATGGCCCGCCATTTATAATGATCGCCGTATAACCAAACCTGGGTAAGGTTTTCAAAATTGATATCATTGGCAATCTGATCGGGCGGCAGATGATTGTGATAATCAATCACCGGCATGGGTTCAGCAAAATCATTAAATAATTGCTGCGCAGTTTTATTCTGAAGTAAAAAATTTTCGTCTAAGAATTTTTTCATTGGTTCAAATTTCAATTTAATCAATTAAAGCGAAACGCCTCTTTTCCATGGAATAAAATCATCCTGGTTAAGCAATACAGCTTTCGGTATCACTTCGCCGCTTGCTGCTTTGATACAATATTCAAGTATATCTTCACCCATCTGTTCAATGGTTTTGTCGCCTTCAATAACCGGCCCGCAATCAATATCAATAATATCATTCATTCTTTTTGTAAGATTGCTGTTGGTTGATACTTTAATAGTAGGACAAACAGGATTACCTGTTGGTGTGCCCAAACCGGTAGTAAATAAAATTAAAGTGGCTCCGCTGGCAGCCTTGCCGGTAGTAGCTTCCACATCATTGCCTGGAGTACAAACTAAATTCAATCCCGGTTTTGTTGCAGGTTCTGTATAATCCAAAACATCTACAACAGGCGATGTGCCGCCTTTTTTTGCAGCACCTGCACTTTTGATTGCGTCGGTAATCAATCCATCTTTTATATTTCCCGGCGAAGGGTTCATATGAAAACCCGAACCAACACTCAATGCCGAATCATTATAGTTTGTCATCAGGCTGATGAACTTTTTTGCAGCTACTTCATCTTTGGTCCTGTCAATTAAATTTTGCTCCACGCCACAGAGTTCAGGAAATTCAGCCA
>JBATAS010000049.1:0-5298 GCA_049661965.1 Ferruginibacter sp.
TCTTCTTTACCGGTAAAATAATTATAGCCTTTAAGGGCGTTACCACTTGTACTGCCATAACTGATTCCGTTGATGTCGAAAAAGTTCCGCAGTGCTTCACGTTTGTTATTATTGGTTTCGGTAATTACATAAGTTTTATACTCACCTGTTCCATTAATACTTCCATCATCAAAATATTTTTTGAATTCAGTTATCAGCTTGCCTGCATTTTGAGAAGCTATTTCAATCGTACTCATGCTGGTGGTAAAGTGATGTGCAATCCTGTCTTTTAAAGTAAGCGTATCGCCATCATCGGTTACAACGGCCAAACCTCCCTGGCTATGACCAGCCTGTTCATACGTCATACCAATGGCGCCATTGTAAGTAGGGTACGTATCACCATAAGCCGGATAAAACAAATCGAAAATTTCTTTTGTAAAATATAACCAGCCATTGGCATCAAAATACTTTGCATGGTTACGCCCAATAGTGGTTTGAAACTGCCGCTGCCAGCCTGTTATCACTTCATGAAAAGGCTCTGCAGCCGGAGCAAAATAGTAAGGATTATTTATGCCCTGCTCATGAAAATCGCAATGTATCTGTGGCATCCATGCATTGTATTTTTTTATACGGCCCTGTGTTTCCACCTGTGTTTGCCATGCCCAGTCGCGGTTCAAATCAAAATTATAATGATTTACCCTTCCGCCCGGCCAGGGCTCATTGTGTTCTCTTGTTTCAGATCCGGCATCAGCATTTTTGCCAACCATTTGAGTAAACCAATGTACATAACGATCCCTTCCATCCGGATTTAAACAGGGGTCAATAATAACCACTGTATTTTTTAGCCAGGCCTTGGTTTGAGCATTAGCCGGATTCAGCAATTCATATAATGTCTTCATCGAAACTTCCGAAGAACTGGCTTCGTTACCATGTACATTATAACTCAGCCAGACAATGGCCGGCGCATTTATATCAGCAGGTTTATCTTTTAAAATACCGGTAAGCCGCAGGTTATTCTTTCTTATCTCATCCAGCTTTGCTATATTTTCGGTGGTTGAAACAAAGGCCAGCAAAAGTTCCCGGCCTTCATTCGTTTCACCATATTTTTCCAGTTTCATCATCTGCGTCATAGCATCGGCAGTTTGATGAAAGTAATTTACAATCTTATAATGTGGCGTAAAATGGCTGCCAAGCTGATAACCCAAAAAATCATCAGGCGATTTTAGCTGTGCAGATACATGGGCAGTAAAAAAAATAAGGCTGATAAGAATTAATCTGATTTTCATTGTTGAGTTTTATTGCGGTAGATTATTTTCTGTTTAAAATATTACGTGAAAATAAAGAAAGCAGATGACTTGCCGATGCCACTTATCCATAATATGTATTTACGGTAAGCATATATTGAACTTAAACTGACCGGCCGCTAAAACAAATGTGATATTAATAAAGTAAATTCGACAAAATTTATCTCATGGCGCTAAAGCAATCTTATACAACGTTTCTTACATTCTTCCTGTCGTGCTTTATACTGATGGTACAGGCTCAAACCATTGACAACAAGAATTATTCTATTCAAAAAACAGTAACTGTAGCAAAAGCTGCTGTTGTATCTGCACATCCTTTAGCCAGCCAGGTTGGTTTATCCATTTTAAAACAAGGAGGTAATGCTGTGGATGCTGCTATTGCTACTCAACTGGCACTGGCCGTAGTTTATCCCGGCGCCGGTAATATTGGTGGCGGAGGTTTTATGGTTGCTCATTTACAAAATGGTACAAATATCAGCCTCGACTATCGTGAAAAAGCACCGGCCAAAGCCAGCAGGGATATGTACCTGGATGAAAAGGGTAACCCACTGATGCATTTATCGCAGGATGGGCATTTGGCTGCCGGTGTGCCCGGAACTGTTGCCGGTTTATTTGCCAGCATGAAATATGCAAAGCTGCCCTTCAGTAAATTAATTCAACCGGCTATTGACCTTGCTGAAAAAGGATTTGCTATTACTGCATCGCAGGCATCTTCATTTAACTATACCCGAAAAGAGTTTATTGAGCTGAATACATCGGCCATTGCTTTTGTAAAAGAAGCCGAATGGAAAGCCGGAGATATGTTGATTCAAAAAGATCTGGCCAATACTTTAAAGCGGATAAGAGATAACGGGCAAAAAGGGTTTTACGAAGGAGAAACCGCCAGGCTGATTGTTGCAGAAATGAAAAAAGGCAATGGCATTATGTCGGTAGACGATCTGAAAAATTACCAGGCCAAAGAAAGAGCAGTAATTGATTTTAATTACAAAGGCTATCAGGTATTAACCATGCCTTTGCCCAGCAGTGGTGGTATTATTTTAGAGCAGATGATGAAGATGATTGAGGGCAGGAATATTGCTGCTATGAAATTTCAAACTGCGGCATCGGTACAATTAATGACAGAAGTAGAACGCAGAGCTTATGCCGACAGGGCTGAATTTTTAGGCGATCCGGATTTTGTAAAAGTGCCTGTAAAAACATTGGTAAGCCCTGCATACCTGGATGAAAGAATGAAAGATTATGAACCGGGCAAAGCCGGAAACAGCAAAAATATGCTGGCCGGTATCATTAAAGAAAGTGAAGAAACCACACACTTAAGTGTAGTAGACGGTTATGGTAATGCCGTATCGGTTACCACCACCTTAAATGGTGGCTATGGCAGCCGCACGGTGGTATCGGGAGCAGGATTTTTATTAAACAACGAAATGGATGACTTTAGCGTAAAGCCCGGTGTACCCAATATGTACGGTGCATTAGGTAACGATAAGAATGCTATTGCACCCGGCAAAAGAATGCTGAGCAGTATGACGCCAACCATTGTTTTAAAAGACGGCTCACCATACCTGGTAGTTGGTACACCCGGTGGCACAACAATCATTACCAGTGTTTTTCAAACACTGGTAAATATGCTGGAGTTTGACATGAGTGCTGAGGATGCAGTAAACAAACCTAAGTTTCATCACCAGTGGTTGCCCGATATTATTTCGGTGGAAAATGATTTTCCGGATGATGTACAGGAACAACTGAAAGCCATGGGATACCAGGTTAAAAAAAGAGGAGCTATTGGCCGCACCGAATTAATTCAAATTAAAAATGCACCGGTAAAAACTGTAACAGCCGTTGCAGATAAACGTGGTGATGATGACGCCAGAGGATACAGCCCTGCCCCCTAAACAAAAACTATTTTTAAATTTCATTGTATGTCTCTAGGAAATTCATTTCTTCAATCTGCCATAAAAAGACTTGGCTATTACAAAGAACTTGCTGATAAAACTTTCCTGCAATTATCAGAAACCGACTTTCATTTTTGCCCAAATGCCGAAAGCAACAGCATTGCCATTATTATACAGCACATGGCAGGTAATATGCTCAGCCGCTGGACAGATTTTTTCACCACAGATGGAGAAAAGGAATGGCGCAACCGTGACGTTGAATTTGAAGAGCAACAATTATCACATCAGCAACTGCTTGAGTTTTGGGAAAAAGGCTGGAACTGTTGCCTGGGTGCCCTTAAATCGCTGCATGAAGAAGACCTTTTAAAAACCATTTATATCCGCAACGAAGGACTTTTGGCCATTGATGCCATCAACCGGCAACTGGCACATTATCCGTACCATGTGGGGCAAATCATTTACCTGGCAAAAATAATCAGGAACGAAAACTGGCAAAGCCTCTCCATTGCCAGGGGCAGTTCTGAAAAGTATAACCGGCAGATGAATACAAAGGGCTGATTACTAAATTTATTGTACCTGTAAAAAAACTCTAAAGTTTGGTACCGAATTTGCCTTTACAGGGCTTAATAGCTACTTTTACAACTAATAATTAGCCCTGCAAAAATTTCTTAACATATCAAAATGGTTTTTTCTTACGCTGATCTTCTGGTTAGTGCTTGCTCTTTTATTCATTTATATTTTACCGGCATCTACATTATTGTTTGTTGTTTTACTGCTGGGTTGGGCAGCCGCCTGGGGAATCCTGTTTAAAAAGAACAGGCATAAGATCAGTTTTTTTTTATTCCTTTTACTGCTGATAATATCCACCTGGGGAATTCTGCAACTCAACCCTGTTCAAAACTGGCTGGTTACAAAAGTATCTCAGTCTTTATCTAAAAATTTAAAAACCAAAGTAACCGTAAAGCATGTCAACTTTGGCCTCTTTAATAAATTACTGGCAGAAGGAGTATTGGTTGAAGACCGGAAAAAAGATACGCTGTTGTATGCAGGTACCGTTAAAGTAAATATTACGGATTGGTTTTTCTTTAAAGATCACCCCACACTTAATTATGTAGGGCTTTCAGATGCCGTTATCTATATGAACAGGACTGACTCTGTTTGGAATTACCAGTTCCTGGTTGATTATTTTTCTTCTCCAAAACCAAAAAATAATACAGAAAAAGGTTCTATTCAAATAGACCTGAAAATTCTGGACCTAAAGAATATTGTTTTTACCAAAGCAGATGGATGGGTGGGACAGGATTTGAAAGGCTCGGTAAAAAAACTATATCTCACTGCAGATGACATTAATGTAAAGGATAGAAAAATTGCTATCGGCCAGATTAATATGGAAGAGCCGGTATTTGCTATTTATGATTATACTGGCAAAAGGCCGCTGCCCGAACTAAAGCCCAAGCCAGCGGTTAATATTTCAGATTCGGCACAGTTGCAGTGGAATGCAGGCGGATGGGAAATAAAAGTTGCAAAAATTACTTTAAAGAACGGTTCGTTTTTTAACGACAGAGAAACAAACAGGGGGCCGTATACTGATCGTTTTGACGGACAGCATTTTGTTTTTTCATCTATAAACGGCGAACTGAGTAATGTACTTTTTGCCAATGATACTATTACAACAAATATAAAATTATCGACCCGTGAAAAAAGTGGGTTTGAAGTAAAGGAATTGCTGGCCAATATGAAACTTACTCCTGCAATGATGGAGTTTAATAATCTTGACATAACAACAAACAAAAGCAGGATTGGTAATTACTACGCCATGAAGTATAAAGATTTTAATACCAACATGGCCGATTTTTTGCATAGTGTAAACCTGGAAGGCAGGTTTGATAACAGTAATATACACAGCGATGATCTTGCTTTTTTTGCTCCTGAATTAAAAAGCTGGAACCGGATAATCTTTTTTGATGGCAATGCTAAAGGCAGTATTGATAATTTAACGGCTGATAAGTTCAGGTTAAAAAGCGACAACACCATTATAACCGGCGATATTTCTTTAAAAGGGCTTCCGGATATTTACAACACTTTTATAGATTTTAAATCGGATGATCTGCAAACCAACTATA
>JBATAS010000050.1:0-9832 GCA_049661965.1 Ferruginibacter sp.
GTTAAATTAACATTGGCTACCCCGGCTCCATCATATACCGTAAGCAACGTTGGATCACCTTCGCATAATGTAGTCCCTGGATCGGCTAATATTACTAAGGAAGAATTGGGATTAACCGTGATCGTAACAGTAGCTAATTTGGTACAGTTATTTAATGTACCTGTTACTGTATAAGTAGTGGTTGTATTAACCGTAGCAATTGGATTTGCTATATTAGGATTTGATAAGCCTGTAGTTGGACTCCAGGAATATGATGTGGAGTTACCTGATGCCAGCAGTTGAACCGGAACACCGGCACAAACTGTTGCACTGGCAGGAGTCACAGTAATAACCTGATCATCAGTTTGCCCAACAGTTACTGATTTTGTCAGCAATCCGCAATAAGCATCCCTGATCTCAATGGTATAGGTAGCTGCAGCTAAACCAGTGAATACATTTGAAACCTGTAAAGGCCCGCCATTGATACCATACATATATGGAGCAATACCACCGGTTGCTGTAATTGTTATGCTTCCGCTGTTTGGAGCAGAACATGATGCATCAACTATTAATTCAGTTGTATTAACTGTTGTGTTTGCAGCATTACCATACTCCATCATTGGAGCACCATTGATATTTGGTCCCGATACAAACAGTTTCCTGTTCGTCATTGAAACATTGGGCCCCACTGTAGCTGGCACAAATGCTATAGCTGTAAACAAATTTCCAGTAGGAGCAATATCCAATGTCCAGGAAGCACCACCATTATTGGTAATAAATAAATAACCGCCCGGCGATACCGCATAACCACTATCCACATTGTGCATATTGATACCGTTAATATTACCGCCTCCAAGCGAAGTAAGGTTATTGGTAATATCTACCCAGGTTGCACCTCCATCAGTTGTTCTGTAAATAACTTTTGCAGGGAACCCGTTTCCTGTAGCAAAAACAGTGTCTGTATTTAAAGCCTGAAGACCGGTATAATTCATATTAGCACTTAATGATGGCACAGGACTTACATCAGTCCAGGTAGCACCACCATCAATTGTTTTCCAGATAGAGTTTCTGTTACCCGCAACATACCCGATTAAACGGCTAGCCATTTGTATTTTGTTGAACTGCAGGTAAGTACTGGCTCCCATTGGTCCTACTCTTACAGTATCCCAGTTGGCACCATTATCAAATGACCTGTAAATAGCTGCCTGCCTGTTTGCACTTGGATTTGGTGAGTTAATATAAACACCAGTCATCCATAAACTATCATTTCCGATAGTTGCCAGATCAGTCAGGCGTGCTAAGGGTTCAGCAAATACCGGGCTTAAAGTAGCCCCCTGGTTTGCAGATCTGTATAGATTTCCAATACTCGTTGTAAAATATGCTTTTGTAAGACTAACATAATTTACAGAATTTATTTGACCATTCAAAGCTTGTAAAACTGCGCTGAACCTATCTATCCAGGTATTACCACCATCAGTTGTTACAGTGATACTTGATCCTCCTGCCGCAATTCCATTATTACAATCCACAAATTCCATATCGTTATAGGCAGCATTAACAGGTGTAGTACTCCAGTTAGAGAACCAGTTACCTCCAGGTAACGAATCGGCTACTGCGCCGTTGTTTCCTCCTACCAACAGGCGGCCGTTTGGTGCAAAGGCAATTGCCTGAGCGCCCGGTGCAGCTGTAACAATTTGCGGGGTCTGCGGATAAGGAACTTCCTCAATCCAGTTTCTTCCGGTATCTACCGATGCAAACATTCTTCCTGGAGAACCAAAAAAGGTATTTGCTGCACCAGCAGTATATAATTTACCGCCGCTGTTTCTTATTATTTGTAAAGGGTTACTTACTAAATATACCTGAACCGGTGGTATTGATGGCCCCGCATCAGGTCCCTGTGTTGGAGGATTTGGGAAATTCAACATTTCGTATTTGCCCTTTTCATAGGTACCCAGATCATTCACGTTTTCTGTACTGTCATTTACTCCGGTATTTACTTTTATAACAATGTTGTTATTGAAAGACGCAATTACAACCGTTGAATCATTAATAATATTCATCGCCTTATACGTCTGCGAATTCGGCGTAACACTTGAAAAGGTTGTAGTACAATTAATTGTATTGGTGTTAATACCCGTATAACCAATCCTTTCCTTACTTATAGAATAATCAGTTAAAACACCACTTTTAAATTTCCACAATAAACCCGCTGACATAGCGCTGCTGGTTAGAAATGTTGCCAAAGGGGTACAAACGGTAGATGAAGTTGCTCTATTGCTCACGGCCGGAAACAATGGACTTCCCGAACCCAGCACATATCCAGTGGAATCATTTATAAACTGAATGCGATAAATGGTTTTCATTTTTGCATCAATAGGATAAAGTACCGAAGGAATAAGTGCATTACCAATATAACCAACACGTGACGCACCGTTAACTGGTGGTGCCGCAATTGAATCCCAGGTAGCCCCACCATTTAACGTCACATATATTTTGGGTAAGGAGTCGGCAGTGTTATTAACCTGCCCACCTATATATCCCTTGTTGGCATCTAAAAACCAACAGGTATTAATATCTTTAATATTATCCCAAAGCGGCGTGGTAACTACGTTCCAGGTTACACCGGCATCGGTTGTTTTTACCATTAAACCTCTTAAACCTACGGCATAAGCCACAGTAGATGAGATAAAATGTACATCCTGGAAAGAAGGTTTTACCTGAAAACCGTTTTGATCAATGTAGGTAAATACCCCATAGGTCCAGTTGCGGCCTGCATCGGTAGATTTTGCAATGCCGCCATCAAAACCAACAGCAAGTACATTGTTATTATCAAAATAATCTACATCAGTAATCGTAAATCCAAATTGCTTGGGATTACTGAATTTCCAGGTAACTGTATTGTAGCCCTGCGCAAAAGCAGCGGAGACAGAGACCAGCATTAAAATAAGAAATAGATTAAATTTCTTTAAGTGAAGCTTGTTCATGTGTAAAACATTTAGTTATGGTATAAAACGTGAGCAATATTAACCAATTAAAAAAACTAATTTTGTAGAATTAATTCTATCAGGCTCTACAAATAAAATATGGAATATTGTTCCTTGAAAATTCCTGCATGAAAAGAATTATTACCATACTGCTTATTGTTTTGTTTTATTGCCAGACAAGCTCTGCACAAAACCTCTCCAACAGAGGCAAAGAGTTTTGGTTGGGATATGGCCTTAATGCCTTTTTTTTTCCGGCTGCAGGCAGTTCTTTTAATTCCCAGGAACTTGCATTGTATATCAGTACCATACAACCTGCAACCGTTACGGTTTCTATAAACTCAACGGGATGGACACAAACACTTAATATTCCTGCCAATACAGTTAATGCCACCATATTAATACCAAAATCGGGTGTAAATGATGCCCGGATTATGAGCGACGGATTATCTACAAAAGGAATTCATATTGTAAGCGATGAACCGGTAGCTGTTTTTGCTCATACCTATGCCCTGTTTTTTTCTGCTGCCACTATGCTTATGCCGGTTGAAAGCTGGGGGTATAAATATTATTCAGTAAATTATTATCAAACAATGGGTTTATCCCCATTGCCAATAACTGTAAGTAACTCCAGAAATTTTGAGAATGAGTATTGTTGGTTTTTTGTTGTGGCAAAGGATGATAATACCAGGGTGGAAATAACCCCGTCAGATACCACAAATAATGGTTGGCTGCCTGGCCAAACCTATACAATCAACCTTAATAAAGGTGAAACATATAGTGTTTTTGGGAAGGCATTTTTTATTCCCGGCAACTCGTCAACTTCAATTAATAACTCGAGTAAGGATATGACAGGCAGTAAAATACTATCCGTAGCAGGTGGTGATGGAAAATGTCATCCTGTTGCGCTTTTCTCAGGTTCTGGCGGTACACGTATTTGTAACCAGGATGGCGGAGAGTCTATGCTGCAACAAATATTTCCTGCCCAGGCCTGGGGTACAAAATATCTTACACATCATACCCTAAACAATACCAGCACCAATATAAACGCCAGTTTTAGAAACTATTACCGCATTTGTGTACAAGACCCCACTACAGTTGTGTTGCGTAATGGTGTACCCATGACGGGTTTAATAAACAATTTTTTTTACGAGTGTATGGATTCGACAGGTGGTGATTATATTACTGCAGACAAGCCGATACTGGTTTCGCAATACACCCCTAATATAAATCAATGCTGGAACGATGTTGGCCCTTTTGCTTATGGCGATCCGGAAATGATTTACCTGAGCCCGATTGAGCAGGGGCAGAAAAACGTATTGTTTTATACCAGTTCAAAATTTGGTATTGATTACGACTATTGCAATATCACTTTACCAACAACCGGCGTAGCTTCATTGCGGGTTGATGGGGTACCAATAGCAGCCAGCCGGATTAAAGTACACCCCAATAAACCAGATTACTCTGTTGCATTTGCCAATCTTACCAATGTGGATATGCAGCATACCATTACCAGCGATTCAACCTTTACAGCCATTGTTTATGGTATTGGATATTGGGAAAGTTATGGCTACAGTGTAGGTACCAACATTAATAATTTAAATGCCTTTGGAGAAATACGTAATACACAAAGTACTGTAGGCGGCGTTGATTCGTTTACCTGCCGCAATACGCCGTTCCGGCTGTTTGCTAAATTAGCTTACCCCGCCACCAATATAAACTGGAGGCTGAGCCAGGTGCCGGGCCTGTTTCCAAATACCGATTCAATTATAGCTAACCCCGTTCCTGTTGCAACAAGCAGCATTAATGGCCGAACTTATTATACTTATTCGCTGCAACAGGATTTTACTTTAAATAATGTTCCGGGCAATTATTACCTGCCCGTAGCATACACACACCCCGATATTGATTTGTGCGACAATACCGATACACTGAGAATTGAACTAATTGTAAAGCAAGGCCCTGTTGCCGATTTTTCTACATCGGCAGCCACTTGTTTAAAAGACACAATAAATTTTACAGGCACATCTACAACTACCGGTTTCAACATTGTAAATTATTTATGGAATTTTGATGATGCTACTACTCAGTCAACTGTAAATGCAAGTAAGTTATTTGCCACAGCCGGACCACAAAATGTACGTTACCGCATTTATGCCGATAATGGTTGTATTGGTGATACCACAAAGCTTTTAATCATTTCACCCTCTCCTTTTTCGATAATGGGTGTAACCCCAACAACCTGTGCAGGCGATTCTGTTTTGATCTCTGACACATCAACAATAGCTTCCGGTACAATTACAAACTGGCGCTATGATTTTGGCGACGGAAATACTTTAGTAAGATCAACCAATACCAACTTTTATCATACTTATAGTTTACCGGGCACTTATACCATCAGCCTGGTAACGGTTTCAAACAACGGCTGCTTTAGCGATACTGCTTTTAAAACAGTAAATGTTTTTGCAAAACCGGTTTCATTGTTTGGTGCAGCCGGCAGTATCTGTGCCCGTGATTCAGTTTTGATAACCGATACATCATCTATCAGCATTGGCAGCATCAACAGCTGGCGTTACGATTTTGGCGACGGAAATACATTGGTAAGAACAACCAACACAGCTTTCTACCATCCATATACTACTGCCGGAACTTACGTTATTTCGTTGGTCACCATTTCTGATATGGGTTGTAAAAGTGATACTTTCAGAAGAACGGTGACTGTGAATGACAAGCCACGTTCCGATTTTTCAGTATCAGCATTGAACTGTTTAAAAGACACGGTTTATTTTACTCATATTACACCGCCACCAGGCGCTTACAACATAACCGGTTACCTGTGGAATTTTGATGACGCCACAACGCAATCAACCATTGATGCAAAAAAGAAATTTGTAACTTCCGGTGTTCAAAATATCCGTTACAGGATATTTACTGCCGAAGGTTGCACAGGTGATACGACAAAACAGATAACTTTATTTGACAGTCCGATAGCCAGGCTGGGCGTAACTGCTGCCATTTGTGCCGATTCGGTTTTGGTTACGGATACATCATCTATTGCTGTAGGGTCTATCACAAGCTGGGAATATGATTTTGGCGATGGCAATACTTTGATAAGGTCAACCAATACGCCTTTCTATCATCGTTATATAAACCCGGGCACTTATAGTATTTCTCTTGTAACAACATCCAACCAGGGTTGCAAAAGTGATACATCATGGCAAACAGTAAATGTTACTTCAAAGCCATTGACTGATTTTTCAAACACATTGATCAATTGTCTCAGGGATACGGTTACGTTCACACATGTGAACCCACCGGGCAGTTTTAATATTACAGGTTACCTGTGGAATTTTGACGATGGCTCTTCGCAAACAACCATCGATGCAAAAAAGAAATTTACAACAGCAGGAATTCAAAACATACGCTACCGCATCTTTACTGCGGAAGGATGTATTGGCGATACCATAAAACAGATTGATATATCACCAGACCCGCTTGCAAATTTTGGCGCCAACAGCCCGGTTTGTCTTTCTGATTCTGTTTTCATTACTGATACTTCAGCAATAAGCAGCGGAACCATCAGTAACTGGCGATATAATTTTGGAGATGGAAACAGTTTAGTAAGAAACAATAACAGTTCGTTTTATAATAGTTATTTAACTGCAGGTACTTATTCAATTTCGCTGGTAACAGTTTCTGCTTTAGGATGTATCAGTGATACAGCAAGAAGAACTGTTGTGATTGCTCCAAAACCAACCGCTTCGTTGAGTTACCTGGGTAGTTTATGCACGGGTACTCCCATAACTTTTACATCAAGTTATTTGCCGGCACCGGGGTCAACATGGTATTGGGATTTTGGGGATGGAAATACAACAAATACTATGACCGGGAATACAGCAACCCATACCTATGCAACAGCTCAAACCAATATATCTGTAAGGCACATGGTAACAAATGGATCGGGTTGCAAAAGTGATACAGGTATCACCGTAATCCCTGCTATAAATTTATTACCGGTTGCAGCTTTCAGCATTGCAAAAGATACCGCCTGCGAAACAATGCCCATTTTATTTTCTTCATCAGCAACAGGAATAACTGCATGGGATTGGAATTTTGGAAACGGCACTGGCACTTCTACCCCGCCATTTACCCGTATTTACAATACAGCCGGCAGTTATCCGGTAAGTTTAATTGTAACCGGAAATGGTGGTTGCAAATCAGCTCCTGTAAACGATATCCTCATTGTCAATCCAACTCCTGTTGTAAATGCAGGTCCCGATAAAAACATTATTGGCGGAAATTCGGTAACACTAAATGCTTCGGTAAATCCTCCGGGAACATATAATTATTTATGGACGCCATCAACAGGTTTAAATGATGCAACCATTTTACAACCCCTGGCCAGGCCACTAACAAATACAACCTATGTGCTGAAAGCCGAGAATGTAAATACACACTGTTCATCAACCGACGATGTGTTGGTTAAAATAATTCCTGATTTACACATACCCAATTCATTTACGCCAAATGGCGACACTAAAAATGATAAATGGATTATTCCGGCAATGGTAGCCCATCCGAATGCGTTAGTTACCATTTTAAACAGGTATGGCGAAATGATCTACGTGGTAAAGAATTATGCTTCCAGGCCATGGGATGGCAGTTATAAAGGAGTACAGCAACCAAATGGAGCCTATGTTTACGTGATACAATTAAATGATACACGCAACCAGGTATTTCAGGGAACGGTAATGATAATCAGATAAACAGATATGCAGCCAGTTATTTTACTTGTAGATGATCACAGCATGATCCGTAAAGGATTAAAATTAAATATTCAACTTAATCTTCATTATACAGATATAACCGAAGCCGGTTCGTGTAATGAATTGATGAGAGAATTAGTAAAGAAAAAATTTACACACCTGATCCTGGATATCATCCTCTCCGACGGAAGTTCTCTTGAAATTATTCCCAACATCAGGAGGCTGTATCCTGATATGAAGATCATGATCTTTTCCATGCAACCTGCCGAAGTATATGGCGAAGCTTTAAAACAGTATGGCATAAAATTTTATCTTTCTAAATCGGTTGGTGAAGAAGAAATAATTGAATGCCTTAATAAATTCCTGAGCAATGCAGAACAGGAAAAAACCAACGATATGCAGTCGTTCAAAGGAAATCCCTTTGCCACCCTGGCTCCCCGTGAACTTGAAATTCTGCACTATGTATTAAAAGGCTTGGGCACTAAAGAAATTTCTGAAACACTCAACCTGAAAATGAATACCATCTCCACTGTTAAGAACCGGATATTTGAAAAGACAAATGCAGGCAATGTTAAGGAACTCACCGAACTGGCAACACTCTACAGCGTAAATTATTAAAATTAAGCAGTAAATTGTTGACTGATCTGCTATGCAACAAATATTTACTTTCATAATTGCCACAGTTTTTCTTGTATCATACAGCCGGGCTCAAAACCCGGTCAGTTACCAGGTACATGAATACAGCACTGAAAATGGCATGCCTTCCAATTTAATAAGAGGCATGCAATGGGACGACAACACAGAATTTTTATGGATCATTACCGAAGGTGGTCTGGTAAGATTTAATGGTGTAGATTTTTTTTCCTACAATAAAGAAAAAATTTCGCCGATGGCTCCGGAGAAATCCATTTATGCTGTTAAAAATAATTCAGGCAGTATTTTTATTTCAGATGGCAGCGGTAATATTTTTGCAGTTAAAAAGAATAAACCGGTATTGTGGAAACCTGCCTGGCTTAGCAGCTCTTTTATAAATTATTATTTTATTGCAGTATCTGATACTTTTTTTAATACCAAAATAAAAACAGAGCCGGTCTTCCCCGGTCCTATTGAAAAAATAATCTGCCTCAGCGATACCTCCTGCCTGATTCAGTATCAAAACAGCATTTACCTGTACTCTTTACATTTAAAAAGCCCGGTTGAATTACCATTAAAAAAAGGCCTGGTGAGTGCTCTATTTAAAATTAAAAACACTTGCTTCCTGGTAGATAACAATCAGCAAGCGTATTCAATTAACACAAACAATTTTTCTTTAACCCTTGCCGGGTTTAAAGCCGATGACATGGAGCTACTGAATTTGAATAATGGAGTCAGTAAACTCTTTTGGAACACAGGGATGGATAAAACAATAATCATCAAAGCAAACAAAGCCTGGGCATTAGATTATTCAGGCAACAATATTACCGCAAATCTTATTACAGACATTGTGCCTGCCGATGCTGTTATTTCAACAGTGGAATATACGGAGAAGAACAAATTGTTATTTTTAGGCACTGAATCTACCGGAATACTGGTAATCAGTCAGAACCTGATCCTCCCGAAAAAAAGAAAGAATGCAAATCCAAAAAGCAAGAACGCTTACTTTTCTCAAATCCTGCTCAACAATGGAAATATATTAACCAATGAAGGCGATATTATTGGCAGTGCTGAAACAGGAGGCGCCGGTTTGCCAATAAAAGGTAAATTCTCGAGCCGCATTTCATATACCGAAGACAGGAATCTCCTTTGGTATAATACCAGAGACTCAGTTCCTGTACAAAATATTTTTAGCCAATATAACCAAACAACAGGAATTACAACCAGGTTCCCCAAAATTAATCTGACTACCCAGGCACTTGTATCAGGATCGAAAACCTACCTGGCCAATAATATCGGCATCGGCCTTTTACAAGGCGATAGTATATCATACCTGTACGAATATCCCAAAGGAATTCCCAACCTTAATACTTACGACTTTAAAGAAATAAGCCCGGGAATTTTAGTGGTGGCCGGATGCAGCGGATTGCTGCGGTTTAATACATCTAATAATAAGTTAGACACTATTCACAG
>JBATAS010000051.1:0-4539 GCA_049661965.1 Ferruginibacter sp.
GCATAAAGAAGTAAAAACAACTGAGGAGAATGGTACGCTGGTAACATTCGTGCCTGATGATAAAATTTTTAAGAATTTTCATTTTGTACAAGAGTACCTAGATAACCAGTTTTGGAATTACTGTTACCTGAATGCGGGTTTGGTAATGAACCTGAATAATAAAAGGTACGTCAGCAAAAATGGTTTGCTCGATTTGTTACAAAGAAAAACCAATGAAGACGAGATACGTTACCCCATAATTCATTTAAAAGGCGAGGATATTGAGATGGCGCTAACGCATGAAAATGATTATGGTGAAGAGTATTACAGTTTTGTAAACGGACAGTTTACCACACAGGGCGGAACTCACCTGGCTGCTTTTCGTGAAGGTTTTGTAAAAACCATCCGGGAGTTTTATAAAAAAGACTATGATGCATCGGACATCCGGGGAAGTGTTTGTGCGGCGTTGAGCATCCGTGTTCAGGAGCCTGTTTTTGAAAGTCAGACAAAAACAAAACTGGGTTCGCAAACGGTTTACGAAGGTGGCCCCAGCATGAGGAATTTTATCGGCGATTTTTTAGGAAGAGAGTTGGATAATTTCCTGCATAAAAATCCTGAAACTGCAGAAGCCTTAAAAAAACGGATTGAGCAGAATGAACGGGAGCGTAAGGACATGGCCGGGATTAAAAAACTTGCCAACGAAAGAGCTAAGAAAGCAAATCTGCATAATAAAAAACTACGGGATTGTAAGTTTCATTACAATGACGAGGCTACCGGAAAAGACAAAGATAAAATTGCGGAGAAACAAAAAGAGAGCACCATTTTTATTACCGAGGGAGATAGTGCCAGCGGAAGCATTACCAAGGCACGTAATGTTGAAACCCAGGCTGTGTTTAGTTTACGGGGTAAGCCACTTAACTGTTATGGCCTTACCAAGAAAGTAGTTTACGAAAATGAAGAGTTCAATCTGTTACAGCATGCTTTAAATATTGAAGAAGGTTACGAAGGGCTGCGCTATAACAATATAGTATTTGCAACCGATGCCGATGTGGATGGGATGCACATCCGTTTATTGCTGATGACTTTTTTTCTGCAGTTCTTCCCCGACCTGGTAAAGAACGGCCATGTGTATGTTTTGGAAACACCTTTATTCAGAGTTAGAAATAAACAGGAAACTATTTATTGTTACAACGAAGAAGAAAAACAGGCAGCTACAAAAAAGCTTGGTAATAAACCCGAGACAACTCGCTTTAAAGGCTTGGGAGAGATCAGCCCCGATGAATTTGCCCGGTTTATTGGTGAAGACATGAAATTGCAGCCGGTAATGCTTTTACCTGAAACGCATATTCAACAATTACTTGAATATTATATGGGCAAGAACACACCGAGCAGGCAGGATTTTATTATTGACAATCTCAAAGTGGAACTTGACTTAGCTGAGGAGGAGGCAATAGCCAATTCATAATTCATAACTCTTAATTCATAATTAATAAATGATTCACATTGTATTTCAGGAAGCAGATATTACTGCATTAGAAAAAAGTTTTGAGCTGGACGAAACTTTAAAGGCTGATATTATTCAGATAAAAGATGATTTTGCTGTAGGCCCTTTAACTGATATTTTTACCGAGCAAGGAATTGAAGCACGTAAACAATGGCAACGTGATGTTTTGGCTGGTGGTGATTATGATGGACATGTTGACGGTGGCCAGGTTGATGATGCACAGACTGTAGCGGCATTAAAAGAGAAACTCGATAATGATCCCGAAGAGTTTGTATGGATATGGGCTGCACAAAATAAACATGATGTAAGCGGCTATTACTGGCTGATGAGCCAGCTAAAAGATTACCAGGGTCGGATATTTATTCTGTACCTGAATAATCTTCCTTTTTTAAATGAAAAGGGAAACCTGTTTTATCCCGATAATTTATTTGAGATACCAGCCAAGGAATTTGTAAAAGCCAAAAAACTGGCCCGTGAGATTACGCCAAGCGAATTTGAAGTTGACCCCGATGAATGGACAAAACTCTGCGATGAGAACAGGGGGGTACGTTTACTGGAAGGCGGAAAAAAACTGGTACAGGAAGATTATGATTTTTATGATGCGGAATTAAAGAAACTGGTAACAGGTGATTGGCAGAAAGCATCAAAGATCATACACACACATCTTACAAAAGCAAAAAACACAACCGGCGATATGTACTTACTATGGCGTTTAAAAAACATGATAGCAATGGAGATATTTGATGTACAAGGTACGGTTGGTAAGATGAAAGAGTTTGAAGTTAAGTTGAAATCGGCTGACTAAAATCTGTTGTATGAAAAATATTATCAAGCTTGAAGAAATGGCGATGCTGGTTGCAAGTATTTTAGCATTGATTTATTTTAAAGTGGAATGGTGGTATTATTTAATACTCTTTTTAGGACCTGATATCAGTATGATTGGCTATCTGGCAGGAAATAAAGTTGGTGCTATATGTTATAACATTTTTCATCATAAAGGGATTGCATTAGTCGTATTTGTGATTGGCTTTAGCAACGGCAACTGGTTGCTTCAGGTTGTGGGATTAATATTATTCGGGCATTCATCCATGGACAGGGTGCTTGGTTACGGCTTAAAATATAATGAAGGCTTTAAATTCACTCACCTGGGTGCAATTGGAAAAAAAGATTGAAAATTTGATTTTATAAATGGCGAAGAGTAAAAAAGCAAAAGAAGAATACGAGCACACCGATAATGGAATTGGTGGACAGTATAAAACCTGGTTTTTAGATTATGCCAGTTATGTAATACTGGAAAGAGCCGTGCCAGCCATTGAAGATGGCTTAAAGCCGGTACAACGACGCATCCTGCATGCGATGAAGGAAATGGACGATGGCCGTTTTAATAAAGTGGCAAACATCATCGGACAAAGTATGCAGTATCATCCGCATGGCGATGCATCCATTGGTGATGCACTCGTAAACATGGGGCAAAAAGATTTATTGATTGAAACGCAGGGAAACTGGGGCGATGTAAGAACTGGTGATGAAGCTGCTGCATCAAGATATATTGAAGCAAGGCTTAGCAAGTTTGCTTTGGAAGTAGCTTTTAATGCTAAGACAACAGACTGGGCATTAAGTTACGACGGACGTAAAAACGAGCCGGTAACCCTGCCCATGAAATTTCCTTTGCTGTTGGCGCAAGGTGCCGAGGGTATTGCTGTGGGCCTTGCCACAAAAATTCTTCCACATAACTTTTGTGAACTGATAGAAGCTTCGATAAAATATTTACGTGGAAAAAAATTTGAGATACTTCCCGATTTTCAAACAGGTGGCACTATGGATGCCAGCAATTATAATGAAGGTGTACGTGGGGGAAAAGTAAGAGTAAGAGCGATTATAGAAGAGCAGGATAAGAAAACGTTGTTGATAAAAAGTGTTCCTTACGGCGTTACTACAACCCAGTTGATGGAGAGTATTGTTAAAGCAAACGACCAGGGGAAAATTAAGGTTAAGAAAGTTACCGATCATACTGCTGCGGATGTGGAAATCATTGTGGAACTGGCGCCAGGCATATCACCCGACATTACCATTGATGCCTTATATGCTTTTACCGATTGTGAAGTAAGTATTTCTCCTAACTGTTGTGTTATTGTAAAAAATAAACCGCAATTTTTAAAAGTAAGTGAGTTATTAAAAACTGCTACGGATAATACTAAAGACTTATTAAAAAGAGAGCTTGAAATAAAGCTGGCCGAACTGCAGGAGAAATGGCATTACACGTCGCTGGAGAAAATCTTCTTTGAAGAAAAAATATACAAGGAGCTAGAAAAGAAACATGAAACCTGGGATAAAGTGCTCAGTGCTATAGACAAAGCCTTCGATCCTTTTAAAAAATTATTAAAGAGAGATATTACCCGGGAAGACATTATCAAGCTGACAGAAAAACCTGTTCGTAGAATTTATAAACTTGATATTGATGAGCTCAACGATCAGATAAAAAATCTGGAAGTAGATATTAAACAGGTAAAACATGATTTGGCAAATCTTGTTGATTATGCAGTTGCCTATTACGAAAACCTGTTGAAAAAATTTGGAAAGGGCAGAGAACGTAAAACAGAGATCAAGCAGTTTGATGTGATTCAGGCAAAGACTGTTGCTATAGCCAATATCAAGCTATATGCAAATAAAACAGATGGATTTATAGGCACAGGTTTAAAGAAAGATGAACTGGTTGCAGAAGTTTCCGACCTGGATGATATCATCGCATTTACAAAAGGCGGTGTTATGAAGGTTGTAAAAGTTTCTGATAAGGTATTTATAGGAAAAGACATACAGCATGTAGCTGTGTTTATGAAAACTGATGATCGCACAACATACAACATGATTTATGTTGATGGAAAATCGGGAATCAGTTATGCAAAGCGGTTTAATGTAACCGGTGTTACCAGGGATAAGGAATATGATCTCACCAAAGGTGCCGATAAAAGTAAAGTTCATTATTTTACGGCTAATGCAAATGGCGAAGCAGAGGTGGTGAAAATTATTTTGAGTCCCAACTGCAGCGCAAGGAATAA
>JBATAS010000052.1:0-4290 GCA_049661965.1 Ferruginibacter sp.
AAAAGTGCAGGCAGTTATAAACAAGAATAATGAAATAATAAAACAAATAATTACCTTTGTAAAACCATTCTTTACCCTGGTCAATTTAAACCGGATTAGGTGGTCAATTTCACCGGATTACACACTAGACAAAATCATTGTTGAATAAAAACTAATACAGTCAACATATTATGGCAATTATTTCATTGATTGGTTCGGTACAGGCTCTATTTTACCTGATATTATTTCAATCGAAACCCAAAAAATCGTTAAGTGATTATTTATTAATGTTATTCACTTTTCTGTTGGGCGCCATTTTTTTCGACCAGTATTTACGAAATACAAACTTTTATGAACTGCATCCGCAATATTGGGGAATCACTTATTGTTTCCCCATTTTAACTGCACCTTTATTATATTTCTATGTCATCCTTATTACACAGCCTGAACAAAAATTCAAACCCTGGTTTTGGCTATTAACGATTCCATTCTTTGTTTTTCTTACATATTATCTTGCTAACTACTATTTTCTACCGATTGATAAAAAAACCGCATATTTTCATTTGGCAACCAACAAACCCTGGGCAATGATTTATGCAGGAGAATTTTTCCTGGTATTTAGTGGTCCGGTTTACTCTGTTTTGGGTCTGTTCATAATAAAACGACATATTAAAAATATAGAAGGTAATTTTTCATACACGGCAGGAATAAACTTAAGCTGGTTGAAAACAATACTCATAGCAACGGTTATAGCGAATGTAATCGAAGTTTTATTAAATATTTTCAGTGATATCTATCCGTATTTTACTTATCAAACAGCTGATAATCTTATGCATTCATTTAATGTTTTATTGATTTTCTTTATAGGTTATTACGGATTTAAACAGGTATTAATTTATCCATCTGGTAAAGCAAAACCAGACCTGATGCTTAATGAACAATTAACAGAAAAACAATTGAAACGAAATTCTGAAACCAGCCCTAAGTATATTAAATCGGGACTTCAAAAAAATAACGTTGATATTTATTATTCATCTCTCATTCAGCTTATGGATTCGGAAAAACTCTTTCTCGACAGCAGGCTTTCGATTAAAACTGTTGCCGACAAATTGGGAATTAGTGTAAATCATCTTTCGCAGGTTATTAATCAACAATCAGGGAAAAACTTCTTTAACTTTATCAATGAGTACAGAGTTGAGGAAGCAAAAAAATTATTACTTGACCAATTGAATCAAAAATATACCATTTTAGCGATTGCCTATGATTGTGGATTTAACTCCAAATCATCTTTCAATACCATTTTTAAAAAATATACGGGAAAAACACCTTCTGATTTTATGGAAAGTTCAAAAAATTAAATTGTTGAATTTTAAGTGTTTGAACGTCCAAACTTACAGGCAGATGTCCGACCTTTCACGCTTGGGCGATGCATGTTATTGCGCGATGTAGTTTTGAGCAAAAATTAAAAACTCAAAATTATGAAAACACAAAATTCACGTTTGTATTACATTGATTGGTTAAGAATCTTAGCCTTTGGTCTTTTGTTTTTATTCCACTCCTGGCGTCCTTTCGACCATTACAGTTGGAGTATAAAAAATTCCGAGCAAAGTACTTTTTTCGATTTGCTAACCTTTTTTACTCACGGCTGGCGAATGGATTTGATTTTTCTCATTTCAGGCGTGGGAACCTGGTTTGCCCTGAATTCGCGCAAATCATCGTTCTTTTCCGACCGGATTAAACGATTAATAATCCCATTCTTATTTGGAATAATTTTCATCATCCCACCACAAAAATTTTACGAAGCAATCTCTTTTCATGGGTTTCAGGGTGATTATTTTCAATTTCTGAAAGCATGGCCGGTTTACGCATTCTCACAAAATTTTGGTGCAAGCGTCCTGTTTTGGTTTGGGCATTTGGGAGCCCACATCTATTATCTTCCCTATCTTTTTACCATGACTTTAATAGTTGTGCCTGTGTATAAAATTACTCAGAAGAGTAAATTCAATTTTGAAAAGTTTGAAAACTTAATTGTTACACCCTGGGGAGTGTTTCTGTTATTATTACCACTGATAATAATTCGTTACGGTTTAAAACCAGTTTTCCCCGGTTATACCGATTGGGCTGATTTCTTTTCCTATATGTGCATTTTTATCTATGGATTTATTTTTATAAAAAATCCAAAATTTGTTGAAATCCTTAAACAACGGATGTGGTTGTTTTTAAATATCGGCATTCTCAGTAATGTTTTACTGTTTTATTACATTAAACAAAACGATGCACACATGGTAATGTACCTGAAACCGGAATATGGTTTTAATAACTTGTACTTAAGTGTTTTATCTGTGCTTATTTCGTTTTGCTGGGTCATGTTCTTTGTTGGGCTGGCTGCGAAAAAACTCAAGTTTAATCATAAATTTATACAGCCTGCAAATACGGCCATATTACCTGTTTACATACTCCACCAAACCTTAATTGTAGTTTTTGGATATTATATTATTCACCTAAATGCATCCATATTGATTAAGTATCTGCTTATCGCCGGCATAGCAATTCCATCAGCCGTTATGCTTTATCTGTTATTGAAAAGATTTAGTTTATTGCGTTTTTTATTTGGGTTGAAACCAACAACAAAGAACAACACGAATGGTATTGATGCGAAGAAAAAGTTGACACCTGTTTATATCAGAGTTATTAATAATTTGAATGTTAAGTCAATAAAAAGATTCATTTTAATTGTCGTTGCTATTTTAGCAATAACACCAGCATATTCGCAGAATAAGAATGCCTGTTCAAAAATTAACATTTTGGGAGCCGGTTATGGAATGGAATATTTTATAAGTCCCAAAGTTTCATTTTATAATGAATTAGGCCTATCGTATTGGGGGAAAATCAATGATAAATTACTGGAGGATGATGCATTTTCTGATAATGCTGCTTTTAACCCCTATTTATTAAGTTCTTTCAGGTACTATTTTGTTCCACTACACCAAATGAAGAATGAAAATTATAGCATAGGATGGCGTTTTTCAACTACATACACAGGACTATATACTTTCGGTAAAAATTACCAAAGTAAAACAGAAAATTCACATCAACTTGGTGTATTTGCAGGAACAAGCATTTACTTTATAAAACATATCTATCTGGAAGTAGAATTGGGCCCTGGATATGATTTTGGAAATTTGAATGATTACAAATTTAATCTGGTTGGAAATGCCGGGTTTGGTTTTAGGTTCTAAAAGTAATAATACAACTAATGATGAAAAATTCAATGACTTTCGGCGGTATTGGCCCCAAACTGGCTTGTATTTGCATGCCTTATATAGTTCTATCCCTGGTTGTTATGAACAGATTTCCGGAGTTTTTAAATCTGGGATATTTAGATAACAGCTTCCTGAAAATTACTGGCCTCATTTGGTTAGCGACTGGAACAGCCTTTTGGATTGCATCGGTTATTGTTTTTTTAACCGATTTTAAGAAAGGGAAACTTATTACACGCGGACCATTTGGCCTATGTCGCAATCCGATATATGCATCGATGATAATTTTTGTAGTACCATCTTTAGCTGTAATTTTTCATTCGGGGCTGATATTTTCCGTTGCATTTGTTTTATATATTGGTTTTAAAATATCAATACATGGAGAAACCATTTTGTTGAGAAGAACATTTGGCAATGAATATGTAAAATATGAAGAATCGGTTAATGATATTTTTCCTTTTCCACGATTCCTTTTCCATAAAAATCGCAATTCAAAAAAACCTTTAACACCAAAATTCAATGACTGGAACTAAATATTTTAAAAGTATTTTATTGAGTTCAGGGATGCTTGCCGTAATAATTTACCTGATGCATGTGATATTAGGAGGTATTTTATGGCACGGATATAGTCATCTTCAGCAACCAATTAGCGATTTGACTGCAACAGGAGCTCCTGACAGAAACCTATTGTTGTTCCTTACAAATGTCTATGGAGCAATGGCCTTGATTTTTGCTATTTCTTTTAGTTATTTCGAAAGCAACAAGTATCACAAACTGGTTTTTTGGGGAGGAATTCTGTTTGTATTAATGCATATGGTTTCTATTTCATATGCTTTTTTCCCGCAGGACTTACCCGGGAGTGAAGTAACATTTGCAGGAACCATGCATATTGTTGTTACTGCTTTAATTGTTCCTTTTACCATTCTGACACCAATTTTAATTGGGTTAGGCTTATTGAAGAAACCGGGATGGAAATCATTCGGCAAATATTCTCTGTTTACCGGAATACTGATTTTTGTTTTTGGGGGACTTTCAGCCGTCTTCTTTATGA
>JBATAS010000053.1:0-8897 GCA_049661965.1 Ferruginibacter sp.
CTCCGGTTATTATCAGTTCAGTAACAACAGTATTGTAGGTAGTTTCAGGAACAATGCAGCAGTGGCTGGTACTATGTATTTCTATTATACTACTTTTTTAAATTCGCAATCTGTTAATGGCTCATCCGTTATTGTAACCGGTAATGATTTCAGCAATGTAATTGTAAACGGCGCCACTCCAATATGGGGCTGGCACGATCTGGATGGTGTATCAGTATTTAACGCCCCTTCAAAAACTTATACAAACAATACAATCAGTAATATCTCCTCCGGCACTGGTACTATTGTAGGAATGTACATGACTAACAGTGGCCAAATAGCCTGCTCAACAAATGTTGTCAGCAATATAACTACAGGAGGGAATATGGTAGGTATCTGGCATGGCTCAACCAACGGTCAGGGTGTGCATTATATAAGCAGCAATTCAATCAATAACCTGAATTCATCTACAGGTAATGTAGTGGGCATTATGGCTGGTGCAAGTAATGTCCCGGCTTTGCATATCTCTGATAATAACATCAATGCATTATCATCTGCTGCTGTAAATGGCCAGATTGTTGGAATTGAAATTATTCAGGGACCCTTAATAAATATTAATGATAACGTAATCAACAATGTACAGGGTTCAGGCACCGGCAACCCTTTTGCCTATGGAATCCGGGTTAACACAGGTACTTTAGTGAATGTATTTCGAAACAAGATTTATGATATCCGTCAGACAGCAAATTTACTCACTGCTATTCCCGGCGTTATCGGCATACATAGTTTAAACCCAACAAACCTCAATATCTATAATAACTTTCTTTCCGATCTTAAAGCACCTAATTCGGGCCAGGCTGATGCCATAAGGGGTATCAACATAAATGCATTCTCGATAAATACCAGCTATAATCTTTATTACAATTCAATATATATAAATGCCGCATCAACCGGGACTAACTTTGGCAGTTCGGGCATTTATCATACCGGTAATGCAACAGCCACTACCGGTCGGCTTGAGATGATTGATAATATTATTGTAAACACATCTACCGCCAACGGTACTGGAGTCAGCACAGCTTATCGCCGATCCAACGCAACGCTTACAAATTATTCCGCTGCTTCTGATTATAATTTATTTTATGCCGGAACACCATCTGCAAACAGTCTTATTTATTATGATGGAACAAATGCTGATCAGACTTTAGCGGCTTACCAGGCAAGGGTAGCAGCCAGGGATGCAAATGCTGTCAGCTTATTACCTGTTTTTGTTTCGGCAACAGATTTACATCTGGTGCCAGGCAGTAATTGTGCAATCGACGGAAGAGGAACTCCAGTGGGAGGTATTTTTACAGATATTGATAATGATACCCGTGATGCCATTACTCCGGATATAGGTGCTGATGAATTTACGGCTGTTTATGCTCCAACACTTGCTGGTATTGTTGGTATAGGAGTTTGCGAAAACAAAAATGTATCGCCAACCGGCACTACCTACGCAACCGCTATTTGTGAACGTATTGCATACATCCTGCCATCGGGAGCAGTCCCTTTAACAGGTACGGTAAATACATGTGTAACGCTTGATGCCAGCCAGCAATATTTTAATGGAGAACCTTATGTACAAAGGCATTATGATATTGACCCCGCAACGAATGCTGCAACAGCAACTGCTACAATAACGCTGTATTTTACCGATGCCGAGTTTGTAACTTATAATACCAATAACCCGGTGTGGCCAACACTGCCAACAATGGCAGGTGGAGGAAATGCTGATCCGAACAGAGCTAATGTAAAAATCACCCAGTTTCATGGTACGGCAACAACATCGCCATCTTCTCCCGGTAATTATACAGGGCTAAGGATTTTAATAGTACCAGCTCTGCCGGATATTAATTGGAATGGCACTTACTGGGAAATAACATTTAATGTTACAGGTTTCAGTGGTTTTTATGTACATACAAACAGTTTTGGTACGCCATTACCAATAACCATAAATTATCTTAAAGGGTACAAACAAGGTAATGCACATGTACTCAACTGGAAAGTTACCTGCAACAGCACAGCAAGTGCAACAATGATTTTAGAACGAAGGGCCGATGGCGGAAATTTTACTGCGATTAATTCCATCACTGCCGATGCAACCCGCTGCCGGCAGCCGTTTGATTATACTGATACAGATCCTTTGAACGGGATGAACTATTACCGTTTGAAAATTACCGATTCCGATGGCAAGATTACTTACAGTACCACAGTAGCTTTATTAAATGCTGTAAAGGGATACGGAATTATAAGTCTTGCACCCAACCCCGTTGTTGATGACAGGTTTACGTTAAATATAAGCAGTGCCATTTCCTCAAAAATTGATTTGATTATTATTGATGTTAGCGGCAGGTTAATAAAAAAACAAATGGTAAATCTTATTGCGGGTTTTAATGCTGTACCTGTAGAGGTTGGCAAGCTGGCAGCAGGAACTTATTACGTTTATGGAATAGCAGGAGGAGAAAAATCAAAACCTGTACGGTTTGTTATAAGATAATTGAGTGGCGCCAAACCATCCGGATTTTATCAGGCAAATAACCTATCCTGAGATAATGTCAGTTGTCTTTAGTTTCTGATTTTATAAAGAATTGATTTTTCTGTTTAAAAAATCCGCTACTTCTCAATACCTTCACACAAAATTGTTTTATGAGTTTACGAACACAATTACAGGGTACCGGTGTTGCCATTGTTACACCGTTTAAAACGGGGATGGAAGTGGATTTTGATGCATTAGGCAAGTTGATTGATTTTATCATCGAAAACGGAATTGAATATATTGTTACTTTGGGCACAACCGGAGAAACACCAACACTTGATACTGAAGAGAAATTCGACATCATTAATTTTACTTATGAAAAAGTAAATGGCCGGGTGCCGGTGGTGGTTGGAGTTGGTGGTAATAATACCAAAGAAGTGATGGAGAACCTGCAAAGCTACCCATTGGAAAAAGCAACAGCAGTTTTAAGCGCCAGCCCCTATTATAACAAACCATCGCAGGAAGGAATTTTTCAACACTATAAAAATATTGCAGCCGCAAGTCCTAAGCCATTAATACTATATAATGTACCCGGTCGCACCGGAAGTAATATAAGTGCTGAAACAACTTTACGACTGGCAAAAGAAGTGGAGAATATTGCCGGTATAAAAGAAGCCAGTGGTAATATGGTTCAGTGCATGCACATTCTCCGTGATAGGCCCGACAATTTTTTAGTAGTTAGTGGCGATGATCACCTTACACTGCCGCTGATAGCCTGCGGTATGGATGGCGTAATCAGTGTTGCGGCTAATTGTTTTCCTTCCGATTTTTCAAACATGGTGAGGTTTTGTTTAAAAGACGATTATGCAGCCGCAAGGCCATTACATTATAAATGCCTTGAAGGAAACGATTTACTATTTGCAGAAAATAACCCGGCAGGCGCTAAAGCTTTTTTATCTGAAATGGGCATCATTGAAAATGTATTGAGGTTGCCGGTTGTACCCTTAAGTGCAAACATCCATCAAAAGGTAAAAGCATATCTTAAGCAATAAAAAATGAAAAGACTACTGTGTTTACCGGGTTTAATTTTTATTGCTCTCATAAGCAAAGCACAGTACACTGTTATTTTTAAACTGGCTAATTATCCGCTGCAACACAGTAAAGACAGTATTTTCATCAGCGGAAATTTTAATGAATGGAATCCGCACAATGTGGCATATAGTTTATCAACTGTACAGGAAAACAGTTTTGAATTTTCATTACAATTACCTGCAGGCAGTTATGAATATAAAGCTACCAGGGGTACCTGGAAAAAAGTAGAGTGCTTTGTTAATGGAAAGGATGTAGAGAACCATCTATTTGAAATTAGCTCAGACACAACTATTGAAATAAATATTGCTGCCTGGAAAGATGATTTTGCAGGTGTAGCCCGGAAACATACGGCGAGTAAACAGGTTCATGTAATAGATACTTCATTTTTTATACCACAGTTAAACCGCAACCGGCGTATTTGGGTTTATTTACCCGAAGGATACAGCAAAACAAAAAAACGTTACCCGGTTTTATATATGCAGGATGGCCAGAATCTTTTTGACGCAGCCACTTCGGCCTATGGCGAGTGGGGGGTTGATGAATGCCTGGACAGTTTAATAAAAGCAGGAAAACCGGCTTGTATTGTTATAGGTATTGATAATGGTCCAAAACGATTTAATGAATATAACCCTTACGAATTTCAGAATTTTGGAAAAAGTGAAGCCAGCGAATATGTTGAGTTTATGGTAGAAACATTAAAACCATTTGTAGATAAAAAATACCGAACACTTCCGGATAGAGAAAATACCATTATTGCCGGTAGTTCGCTGGGCGCTTTGGTATCTTATTATGCGATGCTGCAGCAACCACGGGTTTTTGGAAAAGCAGGAATATTTTCACCGGCGTTCTGGACAGCCCCTCCCATTAAATCCTTTACCGATTCTTTAGCCGGAAATGTAGGCAGCAAATTTTTCTTTTATATTGGAGAAAAAGAAGGCGATGCTTTTATAAAAGATACACAGGAAATTCAGGAACTGTTAGGAGAAAAATCTTCATCTATGATCTATTCGGTGATTGACCCTTTGGGAAAGCATAATGAAAAAGCCTGGCATAAATGGTTCCCCGAATTTTATATCTGGATGATGGCCAACGGGTACAATACCGTAATAAAAGTAAATGATTAGATGATATAGCTGCAACCCTGTATAGCCAGTTCTGTATTTTCAAAAATTTCAACTGTTTCATGCAGAAATTCATCAAGGCATTCATATTTCGATGAAAAATGCCCAATCAATAATTTTTTAGCCCCGGCTTTTTTTGCAATGGCAGCAGCTTGTACGGTAGTGCTGTGAAACCTTGCGGCAGCCCGTTCATGCAAATCTTTCAGGTAGGTGGTTTCATGATAAAGCATGTCAACGCCTTTTACTTTTTCTGCCAGGCTTTCATCATAAATGGTATCGGCACAATAAGCATAAGTTTTTGGCTTGGGTGCTTCGGTAGTCACTTCTTCATTAGGTACAATGGTTCCTTTTTTGGTAACATAGTCTTCACCCTGTTGCAGTTTGTCATAAAAAGCAGCCGGTATTTCATAAATCCTGGCTCTTTCAGGGTTCAATTTTCTTGGATTTTTTTTCTCCCGGAATATAAACCCCCAGCAATCAATCCGGTGTTGTACTTTAAAACATTCAACAGTCATTTTATTTCCATCAGTAACAGTTCCTTCATTTTTTAATGGATGAAAATGTAAAGCATAAGAAAGATGTGTTGATGCAAAACCTAATTGCAGGTTGATAAGCTGTTCCAGTTCGGGGGGAGCATGTAAATGCAGATCTTGTGTACGGTTAAGCAGACTCATGCTGGTGAGTAAACCAATTAATCCAAAATAATGATCGCCATGTAAATGCGAAATAAAAATATGGTTTATTCTGCTGCGCTTTATTTTGTATTTCGAAAGCTGCATTTGCGTTCCTTCGCCGCAATCAATTAAAAAACTCTCCTCCATGGTTTGTAAAACCTGGGCAGTAGGGTTTCTGTCAAATGCGGGTATGGCAGAATTATTTCCAAGTATGGTTATAGCAAGCAAATTAGTTTGTTTACAGGTTAACGAATTTTGTTAACTGTTTGTTGTAATGCAATTTAAAAAATGAAAAGTAAATGGGCTGAAGTATTAAAAAACAAATAAGTACTAAGTTTCCCTGATTCCGAATTCTTTTATTCCCCCAATAACTCTCTTTCAATTTCTTCCATTTGTAAAATATCCCAGGCCTCGCTTTCAGATGGAGTAACATTCATTAACTCCAGCAACTCTTTTTCTTCAAGTAATTTTTCTACAGCTTTTTGCAGATTACAAATAACAAAAGAGGAGTTATTTTCATAAAACTTTTGTTGTACTGTGGCAATATTTTCAGCCATAGCTTCATCAACCGATTCCACGGCTTCCATCTGCAAAACAATATGTGCTATGTCTTTTTGCAGGTAATCAAGCAACAATTGGTTAAATTCTTCTGTCATATTAACAGATAAATGTGCTTCTTCGGGCTTTATAACAGTAAATCTCTCTTTGGTATCTATTTTGACATTCATTATATTAAGTTCAGATTTATAGTCTGTTGTTTTTTGTAAAGTAAAGGAAATTTTGTTATTGTTTAGTTACAAAATACAGCCGGTGGGCAAAGTGGCGTAACAAATGTTTTAAATTAGTTCAGGCTTGTAAGCGTAAGCTCTTAATCAATTTTTGACTTTTTAACATATTAACATTTCCGGATTGCGGCAAACTATATCTTTGAAATAATCGTTATTATTGTACAAGCTAAATTCAATATAAAATGGATAATAATTTTTCAGCACAGGTAAAAGAAATCATTTCATACAGCCGGGAAGAAGCTCTCAGGTTAGGAAATGATTTTATTGGCACAGAGCATTTGGTATTGGGTTTAATCAGAGACGGAGAAAACACTGCGGTTAAAATATTGAAATCACTAAACATTGATCTCTTTGAACTCCGCAAAGAAATTGAAATTGCAGTGAAGGATAAGACCGGAAAAAATATTGCAAACATCAATTCACTCCCCTTAACCAAGCAGGCCGAAAAAGTGATTCGCATTACAGTACTGGAGGCCAAGGCACAAAAAAGTGCATTGGTTGAGAGTGAGCACCTGATGCTTTCCATCTTAAAAAATAAAGAGAACATTGCCACGCAGATTTTAAATCAGTTTGATGTGGATTATGATGTATTTAAAAACGAACTGGGCTTTGTAACCAGTAACCCGCCATCGGCAGAGTTCAGCGATGAAGGTGAAGATGATTTTGATGAAGAAAGAAAATATAGCGGTGGTCAGAAATCGCAGCGTGCAGGAGGAGCTAATCAGCCTAAAACAAAAACTCCGGTGCTGGATAATTTCGGACGGGATATAACACGACTTGCAGAGAACGGCTCTTTAGATCCGATTGTAGGAAGAGAGAATGAAATTGAAAGAGTATCGCAGATATTATCTCGCCGCAAAAAAAATAATCCAATTTTAATAGGTGAACCGGGTGTTGGTAAAACCGCCATTGTAGAAGGTTTGGCATTAAGGATTGTACAGCGTAAGGTATCCCGTGTTTTATTTGATAAAAGAGTGGTAAGTCTTGATCTGGCTGCACTGGTAGCCGGTACAAAATACGGTGGTCAGTTTGAAGAACGCATGAAAGCCATCATGAACGAACTGGAAAAAAACAGGGATGTGATTTTATTTATTGATGAAATACATACTATTGTTGGTGCAGGTGGCGCCAGCGGTTCATTAGACGCCTCCAATATTTTTAAACCGGCACTGGCCAGGGGCGAATTACAATGTATTGGTGCATCTACTTTAGATGAGTATCGTATGCATATTGAGAAGGACGGTGCATTGGACCGTCGTTTTCAAAAAGTAATTGTATAACAACCATCGGTTGAAGAAACTATTGAGATTTTGAACAATATCAAAAGTAAATACGAAGATTATCATAATGTAACGTACAGTGATGAGGCACTTGAAGCCTGCGTAAAACTGAGCGACCGTTATATGACCGATCGTTTGTTACCGGATAAAGCTATTGATGTACTGGATGAAGTTGGTGCCAGGAAGCACATCAAAAATATAAATGTACCGCCCGAAATTATTGAGCTGGAAAAAAAGATAGAAGACATTAAGCTTGAAAAAAATAAAGTAGTAAAGAGCCAGCGTTTTGAAGAAGCAGCATCTTTAAGAGATACAGAAAAGCGTTTGCAGGAAGATCTGGAAACTGCAAAAAATGCCTGGGAAGAGGAAAGTAAACACAAGCGTTATCCAATTGAAGAAGAAGATATTGCTGAAGTGGTTTGCATGATGACCGGTATTCCCGTGAAGCGGATGGTACAGGCTGAAACAGAAAAACTACGCCGCATGGCAACAGACCTGCAGGGAGCAGTGGTTGGCCAAAGCGAAGCCATATCAAAAGTGGTTAAAGCCATTCAGCGTAACAGGGTAGGGTTGAAGGACCCCAAAAAACCAATTGGTACTTTTATTTTCCTTGGGCCTACCGGTGTTGGTAAAACAGAACTTGCACGTTCACTTGCCCGTCACATGTTCGACAGTGATGATTCGCTGATACGGATTGATATGAGTGAGTACATGGAAAAATTTACAGTAAGCCGTTTAATTGGTGCCCCTCCGGGATATGTAGGATATGAAGAAGGCGGGCAATTAACAGAGAAAGTACGCCGCAAACCATATTGTGTAATTCTGCTTGATGAAATTGAAAAAGCACATCCGGATATTTACAATATTCTATTACAGGTGTTAGATGATGGTATGTTGACTGATGGCATGGGCCGCAAAGTTGATTTTAAAAACACACTCATCATCATGACCTCAAATATCGGGGCACGCCAATTAAAGGATTTTGGAGATGGAGTTGGTTTTGCAACGGCTAACCGTATGGAAAATGCCGATGAAAACAACAAAGCAGTAATTGAAAAAGCATTGAAGCGTACGTTTAGTCCTGAGTTTCTGAACAGGATTGATGATGTGGTTGTATTTAACTCACTCAGCAAAGAAAATATTTTTGAGATCATTGATATTGTAATGCAGGGTGTAATAAAGCGCCTTACCAACCTGGGACTGTCTATGGAATTAACAGCCGAGGCAAAAAGTTTTATTGCTGATAAGGGTTACGATTCGCAGTTTGGCGCCAGGCCATTGCACCGGGCTATTCAAAAATACCTGGAAGACCCGTTAGCCGAAGAGATACTGAACATGACGATTAAGAACGGCGACATTATGATTGCTGAGCTGGATGAAAGTGGTGAAAAAATAAAGTTTGTTCTTAAAAAAGAAGATAAGAAGAAGGAAAAGAAATCGGAAGC
>JBATAS010000054.1:0-3119 GCA_049661965.1 Ferruginibacter sp.
GTATTTACATCTTCTTCATCGGCCATATGATAAAGCACCTGGCCCAGCGGATCAATAATTAAACTGTTACCACTGTAATAAATATTATTTGCATCGCTGCCAACCCGGTTTACAGCAACTACATAGCATTGGTTTTCTATTGCTCTTGCACAAAGCAGGGTTTTCCATGCATGGCTGCGACGCTCGGGCCAGTTAGCAACATAAATCAATATATCAAATTCTGCGCCCTCTTCATTTATTTTTTGTCGTGCCCAAACCGGAAAACGCAGATCATAACAAACCAGCAAATTAATCTTCCAGCCTTTTACCGAGGCTATCAATCTTTTATTACCGGCTGTATAATGCTTGTCTTCTTCGCCAAAAGCAAACAAATGCCTTTTATCATAATAGCCATATTGACCATTGGGCAGCATCCATATCAGTCGGTTGTAATAATTTTCTGCTTCTTTAATGATCAGGCTTCCTGTAAGCACAATACCGTTTTCCCGGCTAACTCTTTTCATCCACTCAACCGATTCTCCGTCCATTGTTTCTGCCAGCAGTTCGGGTTTCATACTAAACCCGGTACTGAACATTTCGGGTAACACTACAATTTCTGTTTTTGATTCAATGCTTAAAATCTTCTGCTCAAGCATGCGCAGGTTAGCTGTTTTTTCCTCCCAGATTAAATTGGTTTGTATGGTTGTTATACTGAGGGTTGGCATCTGTTTTATTTATACTCAAATTTACGGATTGAATAAATATAAAAGTGTGTATAATGCGTAGCACTTTTAAGCTTTATCTGGTATTAAAAAACAAAAGCCTATTTTTGCATTCCACTTCCTTTCACAAGACGGCCTGTTGCAGGCTATGTGGTAAATAAATATTTCCTGCTGATTCAGAAAATGCAACGTCTTTGCCAGCCTAATAAAACACAAATAATCATTTAATGGATTTTAAAAAATTAGATCTTATAGATCCTATCCTGAAAGCATTGAGCACTGAAGGGTACACATCGCCTACGCCTATACAGGCACAAAGCATTCCTTTAATACTGGAACAAAGAGATTTGCTAGGCTGTGCCCAAACCGGCACCGGAAAAACAGCAGCATTTGCCATTCCTATTTTGCAGTTGTTGTATAAAAACAAGGGCGAAGAGCGTGGCCCTCACAAAATAAAAGTGCTGATATTAACGCCAACACGTGAGCTCGCCATACAGATTGATGAAAGCTTTGCAGCTTACGGTAAACATACCGGGCTAACCCACACTGTAATATTCGGAGGAGTTTCGCAATTACAACAAACAAATATTTTAAGAGGGGGTGTAGATATCCTGGTTGCAACACCGGGGCGTTTACTGGATTTAATAAGCCAGGGATTTATTGACTTAAAGTTTTTGAAAATTTTTGTTTTGGATGAGGCAGATCGTATGCTTGACATGGGTTTTATCCACGACGTAAAAAGAATTATTACTAAGCTGCCGGCAAAAAGGCAAACACTTTTTTTCTCGGCAACCATGCCGCCCGAAATACAAAAGCTGGCCAATGTTTTATTAACCAACCCCGCCAAGGTAGAAGTTACACCGGCCTCTTCAACAGTTGATGCCATCGAACAAAGCCTTTATTATGTAGATAAGCAAAACAAACCTAACCTGCTTTTACATTTACTAAAAGATAAAAATATTATTACCGCACTTGTATTTACCCGTACCAAACATGGCGCAGATAAAGTGGTAAAATTTTTACACCGCAGTAATATTACCGCCGCCGCTATTCACGGTAATAAATCGCAGAATGCCAGACAAAATGCATTAAGCAATTTTAAAAACGGAAATCTGAGGGTTTTGGTGGCTACGGATATTGCTGCCCGGGGTATTGATATTGATGAACTGAGTCATGTTTTTAATTTTGAATTACCCAATATTCCCGAAACTTATGTACACCGGATTGGCCGTACCGGCAGGGCGGGTAATACTGGTATTGCCATTTCATTTTGCAATGCCGAAGAAAGGGGTGAGCTAAAAGATATTCAAAAGTTAATTGGTATTTCCATACCGGTAATCAATGAACATCCATATCCTTTAAGCGCACAGAGTTTAACATCGCCTGCAGCTCCACAACAAAAACCGGGTCTAAAAAGGTCAAGAGGTTATGGTAGTTTTGATAAAAAGAAAACAAGAAATTTTAATAGCGGGCGTCATGCTGACCGAAATCAAAATACCCAATAACCGCATTCCAAACACAAATTGCGATTTGTATATTACAGGCCTAAATTAATTATTATGAAACATTCTTTCTTCGGTTTTGTGGCTATTACTTTATCAATAACCTTTTTCAGCGCCTGCAGCAATGAAGCTGCAACAACTGATACCACACACTTTAACCTCGATAGTGTTAAAGCTGCCATTGCTGTCAGCAATAAAGCATTTGGCGAAAGCTGGGCAACCGGCGACTCTGCAAAATTTGCAAACTGTTATACAACCGACGGAGTTATGAGTCCGCCAAACATGCCAGCCATAGCCGGCACTGCAGCTGTTACCGCTTTTTTTAATGAGGGATATAAATGGGGTATCAGAAACATTGCATTAAAAACGAACGAGGTTTTTGGCAGCAAGGATTGTGTTGTAGAAACCGGTACCTATGAATTGTTTATGGAAAACAATGTTTCGGGAGATAAAGGAAAATTTATTGTGATGTGGAAAGAAGAAAACAGGAAATGGAAAATGTACCGTGATCTATGGAACAGCGATTTACCAGCACTGCCACCACCACCTGCAGAAACTAAATAAAAAGATTTAGTAAACCCGCCCAGGTAATACCTGGGCGGGTTTTTATTTGCCTGTATTTGTAAAATAAAAATGTTATTTTCAATCGGCTTTTCTTTTATTAACCTGGCTTTATAGGGCTGTTAATTTATATTGTTATGAGCGCTCAAAAATATCTCTCTTATTTTTTAAATCCTTTATTAAACCCCCTGGAATTATTACGTACAAAAAAGGTATTAAAGGTAAACCCAACAGTAATTTCCGACAGGAAAGAACCTGAAATAACCAAGCTGTTTGTTTTTGATTATGATGCGAAGAATATTGATTACAAAGAGCTGGGTGAGGTTGGCGACAGCTATCCATATATTAACACGCC
>JBATAS010000055.1:0-2580 GCA_049661965.1 Ferruginibacter sp.
GCCTGCCCTTCACGGTAGAAAAGCTGTATTTTGAGCCAGACGGAACATTCCCAAACCACGAAGCAAATCCTCAGAAGCTTGAGACGCTCAAAGACTTGCAGGCAGCGGTTCGAGCAAAGAGCTGCTACCTCGGCATCGCTTTTGACGGCGATGGCGACCGGATGGCGATGATTGATGAAACTGGTCGCCCGGTAGCCGGCAGCGAGATGATGTCACTCCTAGCCGGCAAATACCTCGAGGCCCCTGAACCGTCCTTCGTATACGAGGTACGTACTTCACGCACCGTCGTGACGCGCCTAGAATCACGGGGCTACCAAAGCATCCGCTCTAAGGCGGGCCGCAGTAATATTGGCGAGGTTATGCGCGAGAACAATGCTGTGTTCGGTGGTGAAACCACCGGCCATTTCTTCTTTAAAGACTACTGGTCAAATGATTCTGGTATGTTGAGTATGCTCGTGGCCCTTGAGCAGATTTTCACCCAGGATGGCCCGCTATCAGAGATGGTTTTTACCTCGCATACAACTAACCCCATGATTCCCGAAACAAACTTCGAGGTAGCCGACCCGAAGGCAATGCTCGAGAAAGTGAGCGAAGCATTTGCCGAATACGAGCAGGACTGGCTAGACGGCCTGAGCGTTACCCTGCCCGATGGCTGGTTCAACCTGCGGGCCAGTAACACCGAACCCGTCATGCGCCTAAACGCTGAAGCTGTAGATGAAACATTATTGAAGCAACTTGTAGATAATATAAGCGACTCTGTCACGAATGACTAAAGTATTCAATACTCTACCAGCTACAGCACAGCAATTTATTAAGTATTTTGGCGTTGCGCTTGTTGGCTACGTTGTCGATTTTGGTCTATTAATATTGGCGAAAGAAGTCCTCAATTTTCATTATCTAATAGCTGCAACAGCCGGATTTGTGGGTGGGCTCTTGGTGGTCTACATTTTAAGCAATCATTACGTTTTCGGCCAATCAAAAATTGCTTCTAAAAAGAAGGAGTTTGGGCTATTTGCAATAATAGGGCTTGTGGGCCTTGGTATCTTAAACTTGCTCATGTGGGCACTTACCGGAGCGCTAGGTATAACTTATATTTTCTCTAAGATATTTGCAACAGTTGTAGTTTATATATGGAATTTTTTTGCGAGAAGATCCCTATACCATAATTAGTGCCTAGTTGATGTCGTATGATTCCTTCGTAAACATGATTGCTTCATATACCCTGCTCAAATTCCTGGTATCCTGGGGTTTCATTTCTATAGATATGAAACCTTCGTAATTAATCTCCCTAAGTGCGTCCGCAGCAGCTGTATGGTCTATGCCCACTTCGCTATTTACGGCCTCAAGCATCGGGGAACTAACATGGTAGTGGCTGAGGGTTTGTCCAGCGTTTCTAATTGAACTGCATATATCATCACCCACAAGATTCATGCATCCCGTGTCCAGATGCAAACCAATACCTGGACGAGCGACAGAGCGCACAAAATCAATGCCTTCTTGGGCGGTCGTTATATAGTTGCAGGCATATTGCGGCGCATTAGGTTCAATACAAAACACGACACCATTTTGTTCCGCGACTTCTGCCAATGCTATAAAAAAATCACGAGCAATACTATCGGCTTCCTGCTTGGACAAATTTCCTCGCTGTCTATTTTTGGGCGAACCGAAAACCATACGCGTCACCCCCATAACACCGGCTAGCTGCACAAATTGGGATAGATAGTTCTCACATTCTTTCCTGGTATCTTTCGTGAATAGATGTAAGTCTGGTCTATTGAAAAGCATTGACTGGAATGCGACTACTTCTATGCCGTAGGAGTCCCAAAAATCTCTGTATTGCAGCGCCTGTTGCATGGTTGTACGGGTCGGATCATGCCAAATCTTCGTTGGTGCTAACTCTATATTTTTAACACCTAAATCTCTGAGTAGCTCGGCTGCGGCGACTTCTTCCTCGTTCCTCCAAGCTATATTTGATACCGCAAGCTTCACGAGCGGGCTCTTTCAGCACCAACAAACACTTTTAATCCGTCCAATTCTTGCTGTTTAGTATAGAGATAATCTCCTTCTCCTTTGTATAAATTTGCGTATTTGCTATGCATATCCCAGAAGGCTGGAGTAATATCTTTTGGAGCGTTTGTGAATTCTATGCCGAATGCGTAGCGCGCGACCTCCTCGGTGCTAACGGGCGGAACCGCAATATTGACGAGCGGCAAATGATTCGCGACTGCTACTTCGATATCCTTCCATATATTGCCTAGGTTGTAATATTGGTAGACACCGTCTTTGTGGATTTTATCGAGCATATTATCATGAAGCAAGTCATAGATAACATTCTTTTTTAAACCCTTGCCAAATAACCCCGGTAGACGTACTACAGTTGCATCGAAGTTGTCATGGCACCATTGCTCAAGGAAGTACCTGTTTTGACCATAGGGAGTTAAGCCATCTGTAACGACTGGCGTATCTTCATTGGCACCGTTCGGATTTTTATATACTCCGACCGTTGATATCAAAACAAGCTTATGAATCTTAACCTGAGATATATGATTTATGTAATCTTTTATTTCAGCTAGGTCTATC
>JBATAS010000056.1:0-4697 GCA_049661965.1 Ferruginibacter sp.
GGCCACCAAGGGGATAAGGAACGAGTTCTGAAGTTGCTCCTGCAGTTGTTAATTTATTATGTAAAGCCAACGATTGTGTAGTTGCATTAACCAGAGGGTCTAAACCACCTTGTAAAATTATTGTTGGGCAACTGGCTGCCGTGGCATAGGTTAACGGGCTCGACTGCTGATACAATGTTGCATTGGAAGTTGGAGTGCCATTTAATAAAAGTGCAACAGAAAGTGCCGGAAAGCTTCCTGGATTATTATACATATCAACCATGTCAGTTGGGCCAAAAAAATCAACCACTGCTTTTATTTTTACCGGGCTTGTATATTTATAAGCATGTAACAATGAAAGATGTCCACCGGCACTGGCTCCCATCAGTACAATCTTATCGCTGATGAGATAATTGGAACGGTTACCGTAAATAAATTCAACAGCAGCTTTTACATCCAACTCCTGTGTTGGGAATGTATTGGTTGCCGGAAATGCAGCCAGCCTGTAGTTAATATTAAAAATTGCGTAATCCGGGATACGTTTTTTTAAAGTATCCATATTTGCTGCAAAGTCCGATTTATCACCAATCGTCCATGCTCCGCCATGTATCAGAATCATAACTTTTGTTGTTGCCACCGACCTGTTTGCCGGTAGATAAATATCCATCACTTGCAAAGGATCAGTTCCGTACGAAACATTGGTTTCTGTTTTTTCGGCAATTGTACCGGGCCCCTGCCCAGCACCTGTATCAGTTTTACTGCATGAAGTATTTAATATTAACAGTGTTACAGTTGCTGTAAAAAGGTTTTTTAGTTTCATATAAATTCTGTTTTAATGGTTATTGGTAGTTTGCTTGCGATCAGGCAATCTTCTGCATTAAAGTTAACCGCTTATAAATACTTTCTTCAATTTCTATTAATTCAAAATGATTACCGCGTTCTGCAATCTGCCCATCCTGTAATATCAAAATTTCATCAGCCTCTTTTATAGTACTTAAACGATGAGCAATTACTAATGTTGTACGGCCTTTCATCAAATTGTTCAGTGCATCCTGCACCGATTTTTCTGATTCGGTATCCAGCGCTGATGTGGCTTCATCCAGAATTAATATCGCCGGGTTTTTAAAAACAGCACGTGCAATACTGATGCGTTGCCGCTGGCCGCCCGATAAACGTATACCCCTATCGCCTATATTGGTTTGATAACCTTCTTCTGTGTCAATAATAAATTCATGGGCATTTGCAATTTTAGCTGCCCTTATCACTTCTTCTTCACTGGCATCTGGTTTACCTAATGCTATATTATTAAAAATAGAATCATTGAACAGGATAATATCCTGTGTAACAAAACTCATTTGCTGCCGCAGGCTTTCCATGCTGTAATCACGTATATCTTTTCCGTCAATGCTGATGCTGCCCGATGTTACGTCATAAAACCTGGGTAACAGGTCTGCGATGGTTGACTTACCAACACCTGATGGCCCAACCAGAGCAATAGTCTTGCCTTTTCCAATTCCAAAACTTATATCTTTCAACACCGGTTTATCTGAATATCCAAAACACACATCTTTAAACTCAATATCGGTGTTGAAGGATTTTAATGTAACTGCATTCGGGCGGTCCTCCACTTCGTTTTTTGTATCCAGTACTTCCAGTATTCTTCTTCCGGATGCTTCGCCACGCTGGATGTTGGCAAGCGCCACCACCATAGCTTTTGCCGGCCGTATTACCTGCGAAAAAATGGCAATGAAGGCGATGAATTCACTGGCCTGTAAACCCGATGCATCTACACCGTTATTTCTTAAGATCATACTTCCACCATAAATTAAAATACAGGCCACCACTATTACTCCCGATACTTCAGAAAAAATCGGTGCCAGTTCTCTTTTTTTAAATCCCTGTAAACTTGCTTTGCGGTAAAAATCATTTTCACGCTGGAATCTCTTAACCACAAAATCAGTAGCATTAAAAGAGCGGATGATACGCATACCCATCAATGTTTCGTCAATAATTGTGAGTAACCTGCCAATTGATGATTGCATATCGCTGGCTTCTTTGCGTAATCTTTTTGTAACCATGGCTATACCTATGGCCGAGATAGGAATAATGAGTAAGGTGAATAAAGTTAGTTTTACGGAGATGAGAAACAGCCCGATAAAATAGGCGATCATCATGTAAGGTTCTTTAAATAAAATTTCCAGGGAGTTTCCAGCCACTGCTTCAATTTCAAACACATCCGAATTCATACGACTGAGCAGGTCGCCTTTTTTTTCTTTGGTGAAATAGCCCATATGCAGGTGATTTACCTTTTCAAAAATGGCCTCTCTTATTTTTTTTACCAATAACGTTCTTGCACTTACCATACTGCGCTGGGCCAGGTAACGGAATATATTAGTAAGTAATACAGCCAGTACAATTAATGCCGCTATAAAATACAAAGCATATACCGGGTTCATTGTTTTAAGATGATATATCTGGTAATAAAAAAGATCTTTAAAGTATGCGGCCGAAAAAGAAAAAGACGGAGCAGTTGCATATTGCTGCATACTTTCCACTGTATGATGATCGAATAAAAAATTGAGCAGCGGAATGATTAAGGCAAACTGGAATACACTGAAAAAAGAGGCAATCAGTGTAAATATAAAAAACGGGAGAACAAATCTTCCGTAAGGTTTTGCAAACTTTAATAATCGACGATAGGTCTTCATTGTATTTTTTAATATAGAGAACGGTAAACGTTCCAGTATTTTTGTGCAGCAATGTCCCAGGAATATTCTTTTCCTTTTTTGATGATCTCATCCTGCATATTATTCTCTGTATATTTTTTCATTCCTGTTACAAAAACTTCTTTCATGTGGGCTGCCGAAAAGTTATCAAAATAAAATGCCACATCACCACCAATCTCTGGCAAAGCCGTAGCATTTGCCAAAAACAGGGGCTTGCCCACCGACATGGCTTCAGTAACCGGTAAACCAAACCCTTCGGCAGTTGACGGGAAAGCAAAAGCAGAGCAATGATTTAAGTACCATGATTTTTCAGTTTCCGAAACCGGGCCAACCAGTTTTACTTTTTCAGAAAGCCCCGTTTTTTCTATCGTATCAACGATGGATTGATAATAATCCCTATCATCTATCTTTCCGGCAATTATCAGTTCAAGTTCCTGCTCATCCTCTACCAGGGGTAATAAAGTATGAAAGTTTTTTTTAGGGTTGATGGTACCCACGGCAAAAATAAAAGGTTTTACAGGTTTGTAAGACTGCTTTAATAATTCAGGCTCTGCCAAAGCATTGGTGCCATTGTAAATTACATGCACCGGTTTATTTTTTACATCGCAATGAGTAAGGACATCCTTCTTACAGAATTCACTGATGCAGATAATAACATCTGCCTGGTTAATAAGCAACTGTAACCTGCGCAGGTTACGTTTTTTTTTTAATTTGGCTTTTGAGGGATCGTACAGTAAATTGATATCATGTATTGACAGAACCACTTTAATATTTCTATTTCTGAATGGTATATAATAACTATCCTGTTAGGTGGAATGCCAGATCGCAAACTTAGCCAGTGAGGGCAACCAGTACTTATGAATTCCCGTTTGAAGAATATAGTGACTGTTTTCGCCAAACAGGCCTTGTATGGCTGGCGGGCCGTAAAATGACAGCCCCTCAGTAGCAGGGTTTACATATTTTTTAATATGGTTACCCAGGTTTAAACAATAATGGTATAAACCTGTGTTATCATATTTCATGCGTTCGCAGTCAAAAATTATCCGGTTCATGTATCTGATTATAAATAGTAAACTGATGTCTGTAAAGACAAGTTGCCTGTACATTGCAAAAATTATGCAAAATCATACCTTATGATGATTTAGTGTATTATCAAATGTAATGATTACTGAAGGATAAACATTATTATTCAAAATAATAAGCTAAAATTTTAAAAAAAGGGAATGAATGTTGCTGGTAAAATGTAATTTAAAAAAAAGTTTAAATGAGTAAGATTATTCTGGATTGTGATTTGATGCGGCATAAAGATTCGGGTTTATACCATTACTGCCTGAACCTGGGGCATTATGTACAAAAGGCCTTGGCAAAAAACAAAGAGCGTAAGATCTCGTTTTATATTCCGAATGCTGAAAAAAGAACTTTTGGACCCCAGGCCAATTGTTTAGTTGAAAAGAAATGGCACCATAAAGTTTTCAACCCTTTTTTACTGGACTGCGATATCTGGCATGCACCATTTCAATCGGGAAGGGTATTGCCACCAAATAATAAGAGGATTAAAGTAGTACTCACCATTCACGATCTGAATTGCCTGCACGAAGACAAACCTGATAAAGAACGTGTTGAAAGTTTGCAGAAAACACAGCAGCTGATTGATAACAGCCATGCTATTGTCTGCATCTCACATCACAGTAAGAAAGACGTATTGACTCACCTGAATGTAAAGGATAAACCGGTGCATGTAATTCACAATGGTACACACCAGGTAGATATTCCACCTGAAAAGCCTGCAGGATTAAGGCCATCTAAACCATTCCTGTTTACCATGGGTTATGTAAACCGAAAAAAAAATTTCCATACCGTAGTATCACTTTTAAAAGATACTGACTTCGATTTGGTAGTAGCCGGAAAGCTTGATGAACCCGAGTATATAAATAAAATGCATTTGCTGTCTACAGAACTTGGTGTTTCCGATAGGATGCATATACTTGGCCC
>JBATAS010000057.1:0-4251 GCA_049661965.1 Ferruginibacter sp.
TTTTGGTGATCGGTTGTTTATAAGCAATGATCGCGAGGGTTTCCAATGCGTCTGTTGACAGGCGTTTAAGAAATTTATCGCCATTAAGTTGCGCAACGGTTTTGTGGTATTCTTTTTTGGTAAGAAACTGCCAGCCGCCGCCGATCTCCCTCAACTCAAATGCATAAAACTCGGCGCCGTATTTTTCGCTGATGCCTGCAATGGCCGCATCAACCTGCTCCTGCGTGGCACGGTCTTCAATAAAAGCCAATGCGCTGTTCACCAGCTCCAGAATTTCTTCATTGGTCAACGGTTTATCGCTGGCAAAAATTAAAGCTTCAATATGCGGAATGATCTCTGAAAGTTCCATGCCCCTATCCCCTACAGGGGAATTGATTTAAGTTATAAAAAGTGTTTTTCCTGTTCCCCCTCCGGGGGCTAGGGGGCCTTATCCCTGTAATGCAGCAGCACCACTCACAATCTCCGTTAATTCGGTTGTAATGGCCGCCTGCCTTGCACGGTTATAGCTGATCTTTAATGATTTTAATAATTCGTTGGCGTTATCGCTGGCCTTATCCATTGCTGTCATACGGGCACCATGCTCACTGGCATTGGCATCTAATGTAGCTTTAAACAACTGGGTGTTTAAAATTTTAGGCATCAGCTCTTCAATCAAAGTATTTTTATCAGGCTCATAAATAAAATCTGCATTTTTCTGGCCTTCAACCTTCTCTACTTTAGGAATCGGTAAAAACTGCTCGGCAACAAAACGTTGTGTGGCGGCATTTTTAAATTCGCTGTAAATCAATTCAACTGCATCAATTTCTTTATTGGCAAATGCATCCATAGCGTGCTTTGCAGCTGCCTGTACTTTATCAAAGCTTAATCCGCTGAAGATATCCCAGTATTTGTTAACTACTTTAAATCCGTTCTTGGTAAAATTTTCATATCCTTTTTTACCAATGGGTAATATCTGTACTTTACCTTTTGCAAACTGCTGCGGATATTTTTCGTTAATAACCTGCTTGGCCAGTTTAATCAGGTTACTGTTGTAACCACCACATAATCCTCTGTCGCTGGTAACTACAATGATCATTACATTTTCAACAGGGCGCTGGGCTGCTAAAGCCATATTTACATCACCATCGCTGTTACTGACAATATTGCTCAGCATTTCCTGCAGCTTTTGAGCATAAGGACGCATTTGTGTAATGGCATCCTGTGCACGGCGAAGTTTGGCAGCACTTACCATCTTCATTGCTTTTGTAATCTGTTGTGTACTTTGAACGCTCGATATCCGGTTACGAACCTCTTTTAATGCACCACTCATAGTATTATCCTGGTTAAATTAACAGTAACTGCCATAAGGCAGCTTTTAGGCTGGCAAAGGTAATGAAAAAGGGCTTCAAAAAAAGCCCTTGATTATTTATATTTATTCAGGTTTTATACCTAAAAACCAGGCCTTGGAGTACGCATCCTCTTAAAATCTATACCAGGGCTTTGTGTTGTTGACTTGCCGGCAAATCTTTGAATGCGATAGGTAAACGTGGCAATAAAGTACCTGGTAAGCCGGTTTGTACGGCTGTCAATGATCTGGTTGGCGGTTACTGAACGGTTAATATTACTGTTTTGTTTAAACAGATCAAAAGCTTCAATTTTTAAGATTCCATTCTTCTTTTTAAACAATTGTTGCTCAAGCGATGCATTCATGATCACCTGGTTGCGGCTTACACTTGCGGCAAGACCGCTGTTGATTGTATAATCCACATCATATTTCAATACCAGCCTTTTGGTGATATTCAGATTCATGTTGCTGCTGAATGTCCAGGCATTACTTGATGAATTTTGAAGCGTGGTTAATGGTTTACCGGTTTTATTTTTATAATGCACATCATTTAAACTGTAGCTGATGCCGGCACCCAATTCAAGTACTTCTTTGTAATTGTATTCAAAATTTAAGCCTTGGCTAAGCACCCAGTTTTGTCCAATGTTACGGATACTGTCTATCAGGTTAATATTATGATTAAAGTTGGCAGTACCTCTAACAGAAATTACATACTTGCGGTTTTTATAAGGCCTTGAATACACATAAAAACCAAGCAGGTTATAATAGCCGTTCACATTTTCGGGAATGCTTAGCTGGCGGCCGGCACCCTGGCTGATATTATTATAAACGATCTGATTTTTTATAGTGCTGAATGAAAAATTAGTAAACAAAACCTTGCCACTGATAAAATTGAAATTGTTGAACGACAAATTCATATTGTGGTTCATTGATGGTTTAAGATTGGGGTTACCCAATGTTATACTCTGTTGATTACTCTGATCGGGTACCGGCTGCAACTGGCTGAAGTTGGGCTGGGTGGCATTTCCGTTATAACTGAAATTAAGCGTTTTTGTACGGTTGAAATTATACGTAAAACGTGCAATGGGAAACACATTGGCTCTTTTGATGGTTTTGTAAGCACTGTCTTTGGTTATGGAATTGCCCTGCAGGTTTACCGGTTGTAAACTTAAACCAATGGTATAATTATATTTCTTTTTTGTGGTACGCATTGAAACACCAATACGGTTATTGTAAAAATTATTTTCGTAATCGTTACTTAAAAAACTGTTCAGTGTTTTGGCCTGCGAGGCCGAATCTACATTATATGTTTTACGATCGTTGCGGCTGTAATTTAAATTGTGCGAATACGTAAAATCAAGGCTCTGATATTTATTCAAAGGCTCCGAATAAGTAAAACGTACCCCGTAGTTATAGTTGTTATTATCCTGGTCAATATATTGAAAAATGTTACGTGGCCCTGCTCCAGGCGGAGTATATTGGTAACTTAAGTTTGTAACGTCCTGGTCGGAATTGTCCTGACTTGTGCCAAGTGTTATGCTGCTCGAAAAATTACGTCCACGTTTTCTGAACTTATGATTAAATAAAATGGTAGCTGCCAGGTTAGGCGCTTTTGAACCGGTTATATTCCTGTTGCTGCCGTCACTTGTTTTTGTACCGTCGGTTTGCAGGTAATCAAAAATATTGTAATTGTTGGCATCGCTGCCGCTGAAATTTACGCTGGGACTGATTTTTAGATAATTAAAAGAATCAATCTGGTATTCCATATTAAAGGTAAACCGGTGCGAATTTCCTTTGGTAAGATTGTTGATATCCTGGTTATTGATAAAACTGTTGTTCTCGTAAAAATTTTGTGATGAACTATTCTGAATCTGGCTGGTATTTTTATGATTGTACGAATAACTGCCGTAAACACTTATTCTTTTACTCCATTGATCACGGTAATTGAAACCAAATGAATTAGTAGTTGAAATACCGTTGTTGCTGCCACCGCTGAAGGCACTGGCATCCATTTTTTGCAAAGCTCCCATGCCACCGGCATTACTCATAACAGCCATACCAGAGCGCATCATACTGGTGGCGCCACGGTTTCCTCCTCCGGCAAAATTAAAAAGCGAAGTGTTGGTATTATTACTGTTTCCTAAAACGGATATCTGCAGGTCGTTATTAAAATAATTTCCGTTGAACGATGCCTGGTAGCGGTCATCTGTTCCGTATCCGGCGGTAACCCTCCCAAAAAAGCCCTTGTTCTTGTCTTTTTTTATCTGGATGTTCATCACTTTATCGGGGTCGCCATCTTTAATGCCGCTTACGGTTGCCTGGTCGCCATAATCATCAATGATCTGTATCTTATCAACAATATTGGCAGGCAGTTCTTTGGTGGCCGTTTTAACATCGCCGCCAAAAAAATCTTTACCATTTACTTTTACACGGCTCACGGTTTTTCCCTGTGCGGTTACATTGCCATCTTTATCAACCTGTATGCCGGGCATTTTTTTAATAAGGTCTTCAACAACTGCACCTTCTTTTGTTTTAAACGATGATGCGTTGTATTCAATGGTATCTTCCTTAACCACAATGGCAGGCGCTTCCACGGTTACTTCTTCCAACAGTTTGGCATCATGCGCCATAACAAAACTGCCAACATCAATTGTTTTTTCGGTTTTGGTTACCGGTACAAATTTGGCAACCGGCCAATAACCCAGATGGCGTATGATGATAGAAAAATTTGAAGCTGGAACTTCCTCAAACCTGAACTGGCCCTTATCATTGGTAAATGTATAACTGGTATCTGTTGGGTTAGATTTTACCACCAAACCAATAACCGCATTCTCAATGGGTTTGATGGTTGCGGAATCAATCAGGGTACCTTTTACCTGTGCGTTTGTACTTATTACAAAAAAAATCACAAGGGTTGTGATTAAAGC
>JBATAS010000058.1:0-4596 GCA_049661965.1 Ferruginibacter sp.
TGCAGATATAGCGCCAACACTGCTTTCATTATCCATCACCGGTATATTTTCAATATCGTATTTCTTCATCAGTTCAATTGCATCCGATACCATATCTTCTTTCTTAAGGTTAATCAGGCGCTGTTCTCCACGGCCGCCTACCAGGTCTTTAAATGTTTTTACATCCAGAAACCCTCTTTCCAGCATCCATTGGTCATTATATATCTTACCAACATACCGGCTTCCATGATCATGAAAGATCAATACTACCACATCATCTTTTTTAAGCTGGTCTTTAAGCTGCATTAAACCCTGCAGACAACTGCCAGCACTATATCCGCAGAACAAACCTTCTTCTTTGGCAATGCGGCGGGCCATAACGGCGCCATCCTTATCGGTAACTTTTGTAAACTCACTAATTACAGTCATATCATAATTGGCAGGAACAAAGTCTTCACCAAAACCTTCACTTATATATGGGTATACTTCTTTTTGATCAAGCTCACCGGTTTCAAAATATTTTTTTAGCAGAGAGCCATAACTATCAATAGCCCATACTTTTATATTCGGATTTTTCTCTTTTAAATATTTACCTGTACCTATAATAGTACCACCTGTGCCTGTGGCAACTACCAGGTGAGTAACCTTTCCTTCTGTCTGCTCCCAAATCTCCGGCCCGGTTTGCTCATAATGTGCCAGGCGGTTGGCTAAATTATCATATTGGTTTACGTACCAGCTGTTAGGAACTTCTTCGGCTAATCTTTTGCTTACAGAGTAATAGCTACGGGGATCTTCGGGCTCAACATTGGTAGGGCATACTATAACTTCGGCACCAACAGCTTTTAAAATATCAGCTTTCTCCTTTGATTGTTTGTCAGTTGTGGTGAAAATACATTTATATCCTTTTATACATGCAGCCAGAGCCAGGCCCATACCGGTATTACCACTTGTACCTTCAATAATGGTTCCTCCAGGCTTGATTTTTCCTTCCTGTTCAGCTACTTCCAGCATTTTTAAAGCCATACGGTCTTTAATTGAATTGCCGGGATTAAAGTACTCAACCTTTGCCAATACTGTGCAGGGGAGGTTTTTGGTAACATTATTAAGTTTGATAAGTGGCGTATCGCCAATCGTTTCCAAGATATTGTTTAACCACATAGCTTCGTTTTTTTGCGGCAAAGGTAAGAAAATGACATGAGGAGGAGTAGTACAATCAAACTTAAACAGGCTTATAGTATTTCAACTACATGATATTGGTTTCAATAACTACGGTTACTTTACCGGGTCTGTAGCACTTTTGCAGTACAAATACCTATTACAAAAACCCCGCAAAGAAACCAAAGGAAGATAAATATCCAGTATCCTGAATAAAGACTGTTAATTTTATACCTGCATTTATATGTAGCTATGAAATAAAACCCATCAAAGTTTATTACCGGCATTTTAAACCTCCATTTTGGAGGTTTTTTTATTACTTCATTATTTCTAAAGCTTTTTTTACCGCATCGTCGCTGGAATTTATTACTTCAAAAAAACCTTCAGTACGCCATAACTGCCTGGCTATAGATGCTTTTATATTATTAACTAGCCCTGTTTTTTCTTTTGCCGAAGCCGTGGCCAGGTTAGCAGAATCTTTAGTTGCAAACTTTACAAATTGATTCCAGTTGTCATCAGTAAATGAAAAACGATTAATAAAGTCGGCAGGCGTTTTATAAGTTTTAAGTTCTGCCAGGTTTTGCAAATAAAAATTATAGGCAAAATTGCCAATGGTTCCTTTATTATATACTATAGCCGAGTTTTTGCTGAACCCGCTGGTATCAAGCGCTATAAAATAATCGGGTGTAATTCCACCACCACCATAAACTGTTTTGCCAGCCTTGGTTTTATACAGTTTAGTGCTATCGTTTTTTATAGAATCTGCATTCTGTGTTTCCCCATCATGAAACCTGTTGGTAATCTCATTATAATAAGCTTTGCCTCCGTTACTATACGGTCGTTGTATGCTACGTCCCACGGGTGTATAATACCTGGCTACTGTTAAACGTAAAGCGCTTTTATCACTTAATTCAAATTGTTCCTGCACCAATCCCTTTCCAAATGACCGACGTCCGATAATAGTTGCACGGTCCCAATCCTGCAGGGCACCAATCAGTACTTCACTGGCGCTGGCTGTGCCTTCATCGGCCAGTACAATCAACTCACCGTTTTCAAACTGGCCATGGCGTCTGCAGCGATATTCCTTTTTTTCAACATGCTTTCCTTCGGTATAAGTTATCAGTTTGTCGCCTGCTAAAAACTCATCAGCAATTTCAACAGCTTCATCTAAAATGCCGCCGCCATTGCTTCGCAGATCAAGTACTAATTTTTTCATGCCGGCCTTATTTAAGGCTTCAAGTGATTGCATGAACTCACGATAAGTTTCGGATGAGAATTTATTTAAACGGATATAACCAATTTCATTATTGATCATATAACTGGCATCAACACTGGTTAAAGGGATAGCATCCCGGGTAATAGTAATCATTTTTTGTTGCTGACTGCGTAAATAAATAACACTAACTTTTGTACCCCTGCTGCCACGCAGCAGTTTTCTGAAAGTATCGGCAGTGGTCTTATTTCCTGCCACAGTGCTGTCGTCTACTTTAATAAATTTATCGCCGGTTAACAAGCCTGCATTAAAGCCAGGCCCGTCTTTAAGTACATTAATTACATTTAAGGTATCGTCAAAAATGTTGAACTCTATACCGATACCAAAAAATTTACCGGCAAGATCTTCATTAACCATTTGTAAGTCTTCGGCAGGAATAAAAACAGAGTGGGGGTCTAATTTACTCAGCATGGCCTGTATAGCTGTATCGGCCAGTGAGTCTGCCTTAATATCATCTACATAGCGGTTTTTTATAAGGTCCATAATCTCCTGTATAGGCCTGCGTTTTTCTGTAAAAAAGAAACTCTTACCAGGCATACTGTCCCTCATTTTATACCCCAGGTACATACCAATAATCATGGTTAAACTAAAGAGCAAGGGTAACCAAACCTGTATTTTTTTCTTATTCATTTTGCGAAGGTAATTTTTTGAGCCGAACCAATGATATTTTATGATTGAATTCAATCTAATGATTTAACTTCAATCTATATTTATAATTTATACGAATGGCTGTAAAACTAATTGCCGACAGCGGCTCAACAAAAACGGAGTGGTGTTTGATAAATGGTAAATCAACAAAATCTTTATTTACTCAGGGGCTCAGCCCTTATTTTCTTTCTGCAGAGCAAATAGAATACATCATTAATGAAGAGTTGAAACCTAAGTTTAAAAGAATAGAACCTGATGAAATATTTTTTTATGGAACCGGCTGTAGTAATGCCGATAATGTGAGACTTGTAAAAAAAGCCATTAAAAAAGTATTTAGTAGTGCAACCGTACATGTAGATCATGATTTAATGGGCGCCGCCAAAGCTTTGTGTGGTAACGAAAGGGGTATTGCCTGTATATTGGGCACTGGTTCAAATTCCTGTTATTATAACGGGAAAAAAATTGTAAAAAACAGCCCGGGCCTGGGCTATGTTTTAGGCGACGAAGGCAGTGGCGCTTATCTGGGCAAGAAAGTGATACAATATTTTCTGTACAAAACTTTTGATGAAGACCTGATGGACCGGTTCAACGCAAAATATAATACCAATAGCGATGAAATACTTTCTTCGGTTTATAAAAAGCCCCTGCCTAACAGGTACCTGGCAGCCTTTACAGAATTTTTAATTGAAAACCGTGGTCATTATATGGTTGAGAATATTATTGAAGACAGCTTCAACGACTTTTTTTTCAATCATATTTATAAATACCGCGAAAGCTGGACAATGCCCGTTAATTTTACAGGCAGTGTTGCTTTTGGATTTAGAGATGTGCTGCAGGATATGTGTAATTCGTATGAGCTGCAACTGGGAAAAGTTATAAAAAAACCTATGGACGGATTAATAAAATTTCATCGTTAAATTTTATGCCTTTTAAACAAATCACTGAATCAGAATCAAAGTACCGGCATCTTGAAAAAATGCCGCTTCATGAACTGCTCACAGGCATTAACAAAGAAGACAGTACAGTGCCAACTGCTGTTGAAAAAGTAATTCCGCAAATTGAACAGCTGGTTGCTGCAATTGTAGATAAAATGCTGGTAGGCGGCCGTATGTTTTATATTGGCGCCGGAACCAGCGGCCGTATAGGCATTGTAGATGCCAGTGAATGCCCGCCTACATTTGGAGTTGATTATGGCCTGGTGATTGGCATAATTGCCGGTGGCAATAAAGCCATTACCGAAGCCGTTGAATTTGCCGAAGATGATACAGAACAAGGCTGGCTCGATCTGGAAGCTCATGCAGTAAACAGTAAGGATGTTGTTATTGGAATAGCTGCAAGCGGAACCACCCCCTATGTTATTGCTGCACTTAATAAATGCAGAGCTAATCAAATTATAACCGGAAGCATCTGTTGCAACCCGGGCTCTCCGCTGAGCAAATCTGCCGATTTTCCGATAGAAGTTATTGTAGGCCCTGAATTCGTTACCGGCAGCACCCGTATGAAAAGCGGAACGGCTCAAAAACTCATACTTAATATGATCT
>JBATAS010000059.1:0-2337 GCA_049661965.1 Ferruginibacter sp.
GAAAAAAAAGGACTGACCAAATCTGCTTTGGAAGAAGTGATGGTTATTTATAACCTGGCCATTAAGGCCGGCAACGATGCCCAGCAGATAAAAGCCTGCATGTACCAGATCAAGTACCGTAACATGGTTGAGGAAGACAGCCATGAAAACAATATTTTCTTTGTTGATACTTTAATTGCCAAAGCAAAAGCACCCGCAAAAAATATTCTGCAAAGCATGCATGCCGAAATGTTCTGGCAATACCTGCAAAACAACCGCTGGAAGTTTTATGACCGTAGCAAACTTGCCGAAGAAAAAAGCAAAGACATAACCACCTGGAGCATTGATAAACTCAATGCAACTATTTCAAAGCTGTACAAAGCTTCTCTGCAAAATGATGTATTGCTTAAGAACACAAAACTCGATGGTCTTGATGCCATCATCATCAAAGGTGAAAACACAAGGCAGCTCCGCCCTACCCTGTATGATTTTTTAGCACACCGGGCACTGGAATACTTTATGAATGATGAAAGCGATGTTACTAAACCTGCGTATCAATTTAAAATAGATAATGACAACGCTTTTGCCCCGGTAAAGGATTTTGTTACAGCATCTTTTAAAACCAAAGACACTGCATCATTACAACATAAAGCTTTATTGCTGTTGCAGGATATTTTAAAATTCCATATTGCCGATACCAGCCCCGATGCATTGATTGATGCCGACCTGATCAGGTTGAATTTTGTACACAGCGTTTCAGTATCCGCAGAAAAAGAAAAATTATATGAAGACGCTTTACTGGATATTGAAAAAACATACCCAACAAACCCAGCCGTGGCAATGGCTATGTTTTTAAGAGGGAATATTTATTTAGATCGTGGCGGAGAATACGAACCTTTTACCAAGGCAGCGAACCAGTACGAAATAAAAAGGGCAAAAGAATTATTTGAACAGGCTTATGCAAGGTTTCCAAAATCTGAAGGTGGCATCAATGCAAAGAACGCCATCATGCAGATTGAGCAACCTTCTCTGAATCTTGAAACAGAAATAGTAAATATCCCTCAACAGCCTTTTCGTACATTGGTGAAATATAAAAATATTAAAACACTTTACCTGCGGGTAATAAAAACCAGCAGGGAAGAGATGAAAAAGTTTGACCGCAGAGACTATGAAAAAAACTGGGCAGCTTATACAAAACTAAAACCCGTTAAAAGCTGGAGCATTAACCTGCCCGACCTGCAGGATTACCAGGAACATGCTGCCGAAATAAAAATTGACGGGCTGGACAACGGCATCTATTTTATCCTGGCCAGTATTGAACCTGATTTTTCACTTACTAAAAACATTATTGCAAAACAACTGACCTATGTAAGCAATATCAGCTACATACATACCAATACCAACGATTATTATGTACTCAATAGAGATAATGGTCAACCGCTTGCCAATGCACAGGTGCAGCTTTGGGAATCGAAATATAATTACAGCAACAGTACTTATGAAGAAAAGAAATTAGAAAAATACACAACTGATAAAAATGGTTTTTTTAAAGCCAGAGAAACCAAACAATACCGCAACTTTATAATGCAGGTAATACATGGCAACGATGAATTGTTTATGGATGATAATAATTATTCGTACAATTACAACAGCTATGAACCCCAAATGGAAACCCGTACTTTTTTATTTACCGACCGTTCTATTTACCGGCCGGGACAAACATTATATTTTAAAGGCATCGTCATTTCAAAAGAGAAAGATATTTTAAAAAGCGGCGTAGTGCCCAATTTTAAAACAAAACTTTTATTAAAAGATGCCAACGGGCAAAAGTCGGCAGAGCTTATGGTGACAACCAACGGGTTTGGCAGTTACAAAGGTTCTTTCCGTTTGCCTGAAGGCGTAATGAATGGAAACTTCAGCCTTTACGATTCGGTAACAAAAGCTTCGTACAGTTTTAGTGTGGAAGAATACAAGCGTCCTAAATTTTTTACAGAGATACAAAAACCAAAAGGCACGTACAGAATTAATGACAGTATTGAAGTTACCGGAACAGCAAAAGCGTATGCCGGTAACAATATTGATGGCGCTAAAGTAAGTTACCGTGTAGTACGTAAAGTGAGATATCCAATATGGTGGGGCTGGGGCCGTTTCAGGCCTTCGTACAACAGCGAAGAAATGGAAATTACCAATGGCATTACCGAAACGGATGCCAAAGGAGAATTCAACATTACATTTAAAGCCATACCCGATGAAACGGTTGATAAAAAAGGTCAGCCCATATTTTATTACGAAGTAAGCGCCGATATTACCGACATCAATGGTGAAACCCGCAGTGGCAATACTTCGGTGGCGGTAGCC
>JBATAS010000060.1:0-11317 GCA_049661965.1 Ferruginibacter sp.
CGGTTAAAGAGTGTTGGCGTATATGTGCCCACTAATGCTGTTACAAAATAAACCACCCAACCCTTAAACTGTAAAGACTTTTACATGGGCACAGATAGTTACTTATTTTTCTATTCCTTTACTCTCAAAATTTCAGCAAGTTCTATTGCACAACCCCAGGCCACGGTAAAGCCTGCTCCGCCATGACCATAATTATGAAATATGTTTTTGTAGATAACATCAAACTCAAACCTGACATTACTTCTGCATGGTCGCAATCCTGTTAATATTTCTATTATTTCCGGGGTCTCCGGGCATAGTTCAAAGTCTTTCAGCCTTCCTAAAATCAAATCGGTGTCATGCTGTTCTATATTTTCGTTCCAATCGTTTTCGTAATCGGTACCGCCAATAATACAATCAGTCGTTCTGTTAATAATATAACTCAGGCCGGCTTTTCGGGTAGTTTCTGCAAAAGAAACTACATTCATTTTTTTGCAGCGTAGAATCTGTCCCCTCATCGGCTGCAACTCATCATCATTACAAAGTTTTTTTGCACCTAAACCTGTGCAGTTTATTACCAAATTATCCAGGCCGGCGAGTTCCTGCAGCGATGAAATTTTTCGTTCGGCATACGTACCACCATTTTCTAAAAATATTCTGAATAAATACGGTAAATAAAGTGGCGGCTCAGCCAAAGGAACAAGGGAAATAAAAGCATTTTGAATACCCTTGGGCAATTCTTCTTTTGCAGCTTTTCTAACCGTTCCTTCGGGCAATTGTTTTGTCCAATCCGTATTGCTTTCGGCTGTGTAAGCAGTTAAAAAAGGAATAAATGAAACACCGTTTCCTGGTTTTACTTCGCTTTGGTATCGTTTATAGGTCAAGCTTGCCCAGGCATTGGTTTTTTCTTTTGGCTGTATCTCAAACGGAAACCAAATGGCACCCACTTTGTTCGACAGTGCATTTTCATAACTTTCTTTAGATATGAGTTTTACGTTAAAGCCTGCTTCCTGAAGGCTACAGGCAGCAGTTAATCCTACAATACCAGAACCTACAACAGTAACGGAGTACATGGTTATAATTTTAATTTACTTTTAATCCTTTTCCCAAGTGGTGTAGATATGCAGGACGGTTAATGACTGTTAATCCGCCGCTGATGCCGACTGATACTACTCACAAAGTTAAACAGCCAACCCGTAAGTTTTAAAAGCTTTTACATTGTTTCCCATTGGGGGTTTCCATAAAGGTTCTTCATAAAATAGTCATGCCGAAAAGCCCGCTGGGACACACAATTTTTCTAACAGAACAATCGCTTGCATTTGCAAGCGATTGTTCTGTTAGAGGTATCCTGTCTGTAGCTATCAATACATAATGTATTTTATGTTGGACGTAAGTATCGACGCATTTATACTGCCGTTCCTTGCAGTCTGCGTTAGTCTGAGGGTTAGGCTATAGGTTGTGCCGGCAGTAAGATCTGCAGTAAAAGTATGCGTAGTATTATCGTAGTTGAGGTAGGGATAGTTGCCGCTTATATTGGCAATAGCCCACTCGGTATCTGGATTTATTTGGTTTACACTACCGAGCCTGAGTTCAACAGTTCCAATGGCAGCCTTGTCATCCGAGGCAGTGTTGAAATCCCGTTTCATTTTTACGATATAGTTTGCTGTCACTACAATTTTCCTATCCACTTCTGGCGTCACCTGCAGGGTGAGTGTCTTTGTATTACCATTACCGGTAAAATCACCAATTGCAAAACCGGTACCTTCTTTTTCTCCAGTAACAGGGCATATACTCCGCCATGATGTTCCATTATAGAATGCGATGCAGTTCAAGTCGGTGTTATATACGAGCAAGCCATTCGTTGGTGCTGCAATAAGATTCATGTCTGCGGTAGTCATAACTGGAGGCAGAAAGCCTTTTGTGGTGCTTTCTACCTGCAGCATTGCCGAGGCAGTTGGCGCACCTGCTGTACCCCCAATTTTTACCTGAGCCACTGTGGGAAGGGTAAGAATTATTACGAAGAGCAATGTGGTGCATAATACTTTTTTCATGTCTTAAATTTTAAATTGATTATAAAAATTATTTTTAAGTATCTATTTTTAATTTGTTTTAGGAATGCGAATGCATACGTCCGTGCCATGACTGTTGTCTATTTTCATGCTTGCCTCCAGTTTCTGCACAAAAGCTCTTATCATCCGTTGGCCAAAACTTTCGTCTTTGGTGCGGCCAAGTACTTCCTCCGACATGCCCTTGCCGTTATCTTTTACCCTCAGCAGATAGTTATTCCTTTCCGCTTTCAATACCACTTGTACCTCGGCTTTCTCCGTTTGGCCATGGGTAAATGCATGCTTAAAGGAATTGGTGAGCAGTTCGTTTATTATCAAACCCATGGGTATAACCGAGTCCACGTCTAACTTTATGTCTTCTACCTGCATTTTTAACTCTATATCCGACTCTGTTAGTTTATAAGAATCAAACACGCTTTGAATAAGGCTCCCAAAATATGTCTGCATGTCCACCGACATCATATCGTTCTCTGTATAAAGGTTACGATGAAGTATAGCCATCGTCTGCACCCGGTTTCTGCCGCTCTGTATAGCATCTTTCGCAGATTTGTCTTCTATAAATCTCGACTGCAAACTCAACAGGCTAGAGATAATCTGCAGGTTGTTTTTTACCCGGTGATGTATCTCCCTCATGAGCAATTCCTTCTGATGCAGTGTTTGGTTTATCTTTTCGTTTTTGAGCTTTATTTTCTTATACAAAATGTAAAATGCCGTTGCGGTAAGCGCCAGTAGCAGCAATCCGATTATGCTCAGGATAGTCATGTTGGACGAACGGCTAAGCCTGGCTTTGTTAATTTCATTCTTATCGTTGAGCGACATTATTTTTGCATCCTGTTCCTGCTTCTTGTACTGAGCATCCTTTTCGGCAATAATATCCAGCGAAGCCTGGGAGTAGATGGAATCGCTTATGGCTTTATACATTTTATAATTTTCCAGTGCCAGCGGATAATCAGCTTTTGCTTCTGCTGCGGTAGAAATAAGTTGGTATGCCTGCTGCTGCTGATTAAGCGATTCATGCTCTGCATAAGAGAATACGTCTTTCAACTGGTTGATGGCCTCGTCGTATCGCTTCATTTTTATTAGCACCTCTCCCATATTAAGCTTCGATTCGCAAAGGTTGTATGTGCTGCTCAGTTTTTCTCTGATGTGCAGAGCGGTAAGGTGTTCTTTGTATGCCTCGGCTATGCGGCCCTGTGCCTGCCTTAGGTTTCCCATAAAATCATGGTGAAAACCCATTTCCCTTTTTGTAGGAAAGACCACATTGAGTTTTTTCTGTTCCTGTAGGTGGTATTCTGCTTCCTTGTATAGCCCTAGTTGTGTGTATACCATGCCCAGGTTGGCATTTATGCTTGCCATACCGGCACTATCGTTTAGTATCTTATACTGTTCCAGAGCTTCCAGATAGGTAGCCTTCCCTTTTTCCAGTTGATCTATGTTAAGGTAAAAGCCCCCGAGCGATTTTTTTATATCGGCTATCTGCTTGGGTGTACCTTGACGTTCATATATTTCGGCTACCTCTAGCAGGTGTTTTTGTGCCAATACATTATTGCCCAGGAAAGTGTTTATACTACCTATGAAAAGCCCAGTCTTAGCCACATTTTCAAAATCTTTTCTGTGTTGGTAATAAGCGTAGTTCTGAGCATAATAGGCTAGCGAAGTGCTGTAGTTTCCCTGCCAGCGGTGGCTGGCGGCATATATACAGTTTAGCCTTGCCCAGTTGGAACTGTCGGCTTTTATTTTTATTTTATTTTTAAGCTCATCGGCATATATCTCAGCCTGCTCGGGGTTTCTTTGTACCAGGTATTCGCCCAGCAGAAATTTGGCTTCTGTTTGCACAGGCGAATTTTCGACAGTTTTTAGTATCTTCTGCAAACTGTCCTGGTATTTGTCGCTCTGCGCACTGGCAATAAATGAATATGAAAACAAAAACAAAAATGTGAGCCGCATCATAATGCTAAATTAAAGTGAAGAAATATTTGCTTACTCATCCTAAAGGGTGATTAGGGAAAAAATATATTCCTGTAACCTTGCAATAGAATAATAAAAGATGACTAAAATAATCGTTTTAATTGTAGAAGATGAGCCTTTAATAGCAGAGGACATAAAAGAACACCTTACTTATGCCGACTATTGGGTTGATCATATAGTATATAACAAGGAAGAAGCCCTGCTTTCGCTCTCGGCGGCCAAGCCTGATATTGCCCTGCTCGATATAAATCTTGGTAATAATATGGACGGCATAGAAATAGCCAAAGAGATAAACGAGAAGCACAAAATTCCCTTCCTGTATCTTACCTCCTACTCAAGCAAAGAAGTGCTGGAGCTAGCCAAGCCTACCAGACCAATGGGCTATATAGTAAAGCCATTCAATGAACGGGACCTCGTGTCGTCTATAGAGATTGCCTTGTACAATTTTTCGCAGTTGCATAAGCCAAGGTCTTTTAGCAGGACTATCCTCAACGAGCAACTCGATATACCGCTTTCCGAAAAAGAATTTGAAATCATTCTGGATATATACGAAGGCAAGACCAATAAACAAATGGCCGAGCGGCATTCAATAAGCATAAATACGATAAAGACACATGTACAGAAGATATACGATAGCCTGGAAATGCATTCACGTTCGGCAGTTATAGCCAAACTGCACAGTATGTTATCGTAAATATCAAACCGGTTTTTATCTCAGGATAGAATATCTCTGAACTAAAAAAGTATATACGACCGATCATAATGACCGTAGTCGTAAAATTAAAAAACTGATAGTATGCAATTTCCAAAACCAATTATATTCCTTGCTGTGGCAGTATTATTTTTTTCAGCAACTGCTTTGGCGCAGCTTGTTGTTACAAATGGCACATCCGTTTATATTAACCCCGGGTCTACAGTTTCGGTAACAGGCAATGTCACTAATTCCGGTACTATCACCGGGCTGGGCACTACCCTTTTAAATGGGTCATCGCTGCAAACGATTAATGGTACAGGAAACATCAGTAATCTAACATTAAACAATTCGGCCGGAGCTATTATTACCGGTGGTGCTGCTAACATGCAAAGTATTTACGGCACATTAACGATATCGGCTGGCAATTTAGCAACCAATGGTAATCTTACTTTAAAATCCGATGTAAATGGTACAGCCAGGGTTGGTAGTTCGGCAGGTATCATCACCGGTAAATCAATAGTCGAACGTTACATAGCAAGTCCCGGGCAGCGTGCCTGGCATTTGCTCAGTACTAATACAAACGGCGGCCAATCCATAAAAGAAGCATGGCAAGAGAACGGTGGCCCTGTTGTTGCCGGTGTGGGAACCTTGATTACCTCCAATTTATATAACGGAAGCAATGGCTTTGATATGACCTCAACAAGTTCATCTATATTAACCCATAACCAAGGTGGCGCAAGTGGGCCAAATTGGAACTATAACATGGCCAATACCAACAATACGATATGGTCGTCTTATCCAGGCTATATGTTGTTTGTTCGTGGCGACAGGACTTATACGCCGACTAACGGTCCAGCTACCAGTCCTACTGTACTCCGGTCGGAGGGATTTCTTTACCAGGGTACACAGCCTCCAGTATTTGTGTCGGCTACCGGCACCGGGCGAACGCTGGTTGGCAATCCTTTTGCCTCTTCTATCGATCTGGAAACAATTTTAGCGCCTGTATCCGAGCTTACACAGGATTTTTATATATGGGATCCTGCTTTAACCGGCAATTTTGGAGAAGGCGGTTTCAGGATTGTACAAAGAAATGCTGCCAATAATTACACCGCCACACCAAGCCTTGGCGCCGATGATAATAATCTAAGATATATTCAGTCGGGACAGGCTTTTTTCCTTTATGCTAACTCAACAGGGGCCAATGTGGTATTTGATGAGAACTCTAAGATAGACACCGTGTCGGTAGTGAATCCGATTATAGATACCCAGGGCGATCAACAAGTTATTGTCAACCTGATGGTTGTTAATCCCGGTAATATTGAATCGCTGGTAGATGGCATCAGGCTGAGATTTGATGACAACTACACTGCTGCAATAACAGATGATATTGTGAAGATGGACAATTTTGCAGAAAATATTTCATCTTTCAGAGCAGGGGAAAAACTGATAGTTGAACACAGGCGAATGATTGTTTTAAAGGATACCGTTTTTTTACGCATCACTAATACAGCTAAAAAAGATTACCGGCTAAAAATAAATTCGCAGGATTTTGTGCAAACAAGTGTACTTGCCTGGTTGCAGGATACTTATCTGAATACCAATACGCCGTTAGATTTAAGTGGTGCTGTTAAGGACTTTAATTTTAGTGTTACCGGCGATCCTGCTTCGGCTAATGTTGATCGTTTCAGAATTGTGTTTTCAGCAAATGGCCCGCTGCCGGTAACTATCACCAGCATTAAAGCTAATCAGCAGAACAACAACATTGCCGTTGAATGGAAGGTTAGCAACCAGATTAATATCAAAGAATATGAAATAGAAAAATCAACTGACGGTAACAATTTCAGCAAAGTGGGAATACAAACAGCTACCGGTATTAGTGGCAGCGATGTTACATATAACTGGTTAGATGTACATGCCGTTGCAGGTAATAATTTTTATCGGGTACGCAGTATAGGCTATGCCGGCGATGTGAAGATTAGCCAGATAGTAAAAGTAACGATGGGCAAAAGCAAAGTCGGCATAACGGTTTATCCAAACCCGGTGGTGAATAAAATTATTTCGATGCTTTTTAGTAATATGGATAAGGGCATTTACCAGTTAAGGCTAATCAATGCTACGGGACAGGCAATAGGCACACAACAGTTAAAACATAACGGCGGCAATGGTTCACAAACAGTCAACTTAGGCCAGCACCTGGCAGCAGGCAATTATCAATTGGAAATATTAAAACCTGATAATTCCAAAACGGTGATAGCATTACAGGTTTCACAATAAAAACCTTTCACTAAAAAGACATGATTGGTGCCCCTGTAAACACCACTTGGCATAACCAACAAAAAAAGTGAAGAATAAAAACAAACTCTTATTAGCCCTAACTTCAGCCCTTAGTGATAACATTAAACAATGGCTCCGTGTTTAAGGAAGGTGAACAGGAAATCTATTTGTCCATTTACGTGTACGAGCATACGGGTCTGGTCGTTGGCTATCAAAGTATTGCCAAATACCACATAGACATTGATGCGGTTGTTATCCAATTTGTAAACACAACTAATTTTGATGGATACACCTGGAATTTATCGGAGATTGTATATAATAGAATAATTAAAATTATACGAAAGCAAAAAAGAAATAGTCAGTTGCTGTTATCAGCACCAGTATATTCAGCAATAAGAGTTATCAGCAAAACTCAATTCAAATAAAACCTACCTATCTTGCAAACATAAAACAGGAACATGAGCGGAACAACAAAGGCTATATAAAACCGGAAATGCTGGTAAACATTATTTAAGAAAAGACCCAAAAAGCGGTGTACTTACTGAAGGGATTATAAAAGACATACTCACCAGTGCACCTAAACATCATCACGGTATTAAAGTAAGATTGGAAGATGGCCAGGTTGGGCGTGTACAGGAGATCATTGAAGATGAATAGCAAGTATCTGTGTACAATATTAATGCTGCAAAAAAAAATCCATAATCTTTACAAGTAAAATGATGCGTACAATATCAATATCACTATTTTTTCTATTTCTTTTTAATACCGGCCTTGCTCAAACCGCAGGTAGCAGTTTAAAAATCACCCAGCTCAGCGGCGACTTTTATGTTTTTATCACATACAATTTATACAAAGGAAACCGCATACCGGCAAATGGCATGTATGTAGTAACTACCAACGGAGTTGTTATGATTGATTCACCCTGGGATACAACACAGTTTCAACCATTGCTTGACAGTATTAAAGCAAAACACAACAAAAATGTGGTAATGTGCATTGCAACACATTTTCATGAGGACAGAACCGGTGGACTTGAATACTACCGGCAGCAAGGAATAAAAACCTATACTACAAAGCTTACTGACGAACTCAGTAAAAAAACAGGCAAGAAAAGAGCGGAATCATTAATTGACAAAGACACTGTGTTTACTATCGGCCAATATTCGTTTCAAACTTATTATCCCGGCCAGGGACATGCTCCAGACAATATTGTAATCTGGTTTCCAAAAGAAAAAATTCTTTATGGTGGTTGTTTAATAAAAACTGTTGATGATACCAACCTGGGTAACCTGGGAGATGCAAATGTGAAAACTTATGCAACCACGGTGAACAACGTTCAGCAAAAATGTAAGAACCCAAAAATTATTATTCCCGGGCATGGCAGTTGGAAAAGTATAAAATCAGTGGAGCATACGTACAAAATGGCTCTACAACTCGATTAACCAGGAAACAATCTCCTTGAGGTAAAGCAAAAAATGACCTTTAATATTTTATTGACTCATTTGATGCCATTCAAAATAAGTTTGTACCCTACCCCACGAATATTTGTAATTTTTACTTCAGGGTCAGCTTCCAGCTTCTTACGCAATTTCGATATAAACACATCCAGTGTTCTTCCGATATAATCACCTTCATCTCCCCAAACAGTTTTCAGGATAACATCACGTTCAATTGTATTGTTGGCAGAAGAATAGAGTAAAAAAAGCAAATCAGTCTCTTTGCCTGAGAGTTCGGTTTTTTCATTATCAAAATAAATTGTCATGTTCTTCTTGTCAAATTCATATTTCCCTATGCAGATTTTATCCATATCTGTCTCAACTATATTTTTTTTCTTTCTGAAATAAAAATACAGACCAGCCGGTATTAAAAGCAAAAGAATCAACAAAAGAATTATAAAAGAATTGCTCATTTTTTTACCTGCCATCACTGACTTACCAGAATCCAGGATGCTGATAAGTACCGTATAACAGGCTTCAGGCTGATCTCTGCTACCACATGGTATAACATCTGTTTTAGTCAAATCACCAATTTCGTAACTATATATCACTTTACCTGTTTCGCATTCCTCTACCTCCACCAGATAACTGTTGGCTATTTCGGTTTTCTGTATCACGCTGTCAATTGTGGCCACCAGTTTATCCGGATTAAACTGAAAAGCAGAATCAAATCTGATCCTGTACCTGTCCCGTTCTTTTTCAATGGGTAATACACGTGATATACTGTCACCTGAATTAAGCAGTAGCTGGTGCCCGATCATCCGCATAGATACTTCAATATGCCGTTGAACTTTTGTAGACTGAGCAGTAACAACCGAATTTAACCAAAGGGTACTTATCAATATGAAAAATACATTCTTAAAATATTTAACATCCATGATGCAAATCTATTTTAATCTGCTGCAACTGTGAAATGTTTTACACTTGATTTACACTAATTTACATTAATTGACAAGGCTGCAGAACAGCCCGGTATAGCTTTGAAAGAAAACATATATTATATGACAAGAACTCACCTAAACTCATTTTGCCTTATTGTTTTAAGCTGCTGTTTGTTTGCCGGCTGCGGGGTTAATAAACATAGCTCTGTCGTAAATAATAACCCGGATGCTGTTGCAGCAAAAGCCAGTCAGCCCATTGGAGAAAAGCTTAAAGAAAATAATCACCTGCCGGTAGAAGAAAGAATTGCACTTTACCATCGTTTGAAAAAAGAAAACCCGGATGGATACAATTTTGAAAACAGGGATGAACTTAATATGTATGGGTATTCTTTATTGTGGAGTGATTTACCTAAGGAGGCACTTGCCATTTTTAAATTAAACGTTGAGCAATTTCCGGATTGGTTTGAGGGTTACGACAGCCTTGGAGAAGGATATATAAATAACGGCGATAACGAAAAGGCGATATCCAATTATGAAAGATCGCTGCAACTGAATGCTGGTAATTTTAATGCAGAAGACCAGATTGAACGCATTAAATTCCCCAATAAGAAACCCGAAACCTTCGCAGATAAATTTAACAGGGTTTATACTGTACAAGCCTATAAAGACGATCTTGACGAGTTAGGAAGAAAACTAACAGAGATTAACCCTGCGGCCCTCAAATTTATCAGCAAAGAAGATTTTTGGAAAACAGTTGAAGCAAAAAAAGCTCTGATTACCGAAAAAACCAGCTTCAGCCAGTTCTACTGGCATTGTAAAGAAATAATTGCAAGTATCAATTGTTCACACACGTACATTGATGATTTTTTTCGGCAGGCTGATATGCCGCTGGCGCTAAGGTTTCCGCTGCAAACCCGGCTCATGGATAACCGCTTGTTTGTTATTGAAGCAAATAACGAAAATGTTGTAGCGGTAAAAGATGAAATACTGAGTATAAACGGAATGGCCGTTTCTACACTTATACCTGATATGTACAGGCATATACAATCGCAGGGGTATGTAGAAACTACAAAAAGACATTTTTTCAACAGATGGTCAACCGCTATAATCCCTTATACGCTTGATTTTCCGGAGAAATATGAAATTGAAGTAAAAGGTAAAGAAAAACCGATACAATTAAATACGGCAAAAACCTACAAAGTGCAAAACGAAGACCCGTCTGTTAAACAATGTAAAGACGGGTTATGTTTTGAAATACTAAAAGACCAAAAAACTGCCATACTAACGGTTGCCTCTTTTAACTATTACCCATGGAATAATCTCAGTGTTTTTAAAGATTTTATGGATACCCGTTTTAAAGAAATACATGAAAAAGGAATAACAAACCTTATCATAGATGTTCGTTTTAATGGTGGCGGATCCTCTGAATCCAGCATTCATTTATTGAAATACCTGGTTGATAAACCGTTCACTTATTATGCCGACACTCAAATTGAGAAAGGTAGTGGAAAATCAGAAGGAGAAATACCGCAAGCACCTTTTGCAAATGCTTTTAAAGGAAAACAATATTTTATCATAGATGGAAATGGCAAATCTACAACAGGTCATTTTATGGGGGTGGTTAAAGTACTTAAACTTGGAACCATCGTTGGTGAAGAACTTGGCTCAAACCAGTATTGTACCGCCGGGCAAACAATAGCCAGGCTTTCCAACACAAAATTGAATTATTTTATTGCCGACACCGGCGATGAAACAATGGCAACATCGCTGCCGGATGAAACCGGTATTTTACCCGATCACTATGTAACCCAAAGTATTGATGAGTATTTAAATAATGTAGATGCTGTAAAAGAATTCACCATTAAGCTGGTCAACAAATAAAGTATAGCCACTTTTATATACTACAGCCATAAGCAGTTTATGTCAGGCTGTGTTCTGCAGTAATTTTTCACTGCCGTG
>JBATAS010000061.1:0-15242 GCA_049661965.1 Ferruginibacter sp.
GCATAAACCAGTGAAGCGATTGCTATCACTGTATCTCCGGCACCGCTAACATCGGCAATGCTGCGGATATGAGTTGGTATAATAGCTGCATCATTTTCATGCTGGTAAAAAACACCTTTCTCCGATAATGTGATGAATGAAATATGATGTTCAAGTTTGTCCTGCAGCAAAAGATGCATATCCTTAAGTACGCTGATGTTTATTTCGTCACGGATAATATTCAGTCCGTCCTTTACTTCCTTTAGATTGGGTTTAAAAATATCAACCCCTTCATAATTAAAGAAATTTTTTCGCTTGGGGTCAACAGCAGTGAGGATATTATGCTTTTTGCATAAGCTGATAATGCTTTTAATTACATATTCGGTAAGCACCCCTTTATTATAATCTTCCATGATGACAATATCGGGATCTTCGGTAGCTATATAATTTTCGATAGCATACATTAATCTTTCTTCATCATCCGAAATGATATCATCGGCTATTTCAGCATCAAGCCGCATCATGTGCTGGTTGCGGCTGATGATACGGATCTTGTTGGTGGTGATCCTGTGTTCACTTTGCACCAGGTATTTGGTATTGATATTATTTTCGGCCAGTAATTTTGTCAACTGTTCGCCATCATCATCCTTACCCAAAACACTTATCATGCTGATGGCAGCCCCAAGTGATGCAATATTCAATGCAACATTGCCTGCACCACCAATACGCTGCTCCCTTTTACTTACGGCAACAACAGGCACAGGTGCTTCCGGTGAAATACGATCTACTTTTCCCCACCAATATGTATCAAGCATTACATCACCTATTACCGCAACTTTTAATTGCGTAAACTCGTGAAATAATTTATCGAAATCCATTGCGCTCATAATTATTTATCTTTTTTACCACTTCCTATCGACAGGTAATAAATTGGAATTCCTAACAAAACAATACCCAGGCCAATACCCGTATATACCGATTTAAATATGATAAGGAAAACACAGAATACCAATGCCATGATAATATAAATGGCAGGCAATATTGGGTATCCAAATGCCTTATATGGCCTTTCGGCATCAGGCCTTGTTTTACGTAATTTAAAGATACCGATGATGGTAATGGCATAAAACAATACCACCACAAAAGCAATCATATCAAGCAGGTCGCCATATTTACCACTCAGGCAAAGTATGGAAGCCATTACAAACTGTGCCCATAAAGCATATTCGGGCACAGCAAATTTATTAAGTGTAGCCGCTTTTTTAAAGAACAGTTTATCAATAGCCATGGCATTGTAAACCCTGGCACCTGCCAGTATTAATCCGTTATTACAACCAAATGTTGAGATCATGATCATAATGGCTATTACAATAGTACCCGAATCGCCAAAAATAGATTGCGAAGCAACAACACCTATCCTGTCGTTTTCGGCAAATGCAATTTCGTTGATTGGCAAAACCGAAACATACATTAAGTTAGTTGATACGTAGATGAGGGTAACAATCAATGTACCTAAAAACAAAGCCAGTCCGATATTACGTTTTGGGTTTTTTACTTCGCCTGCAATAAAGGTTACGTTATTCCATGCATCGCTGCTGAAGATAGAACCTACCATAGCTGCTGCAATAGCTCCAATCATGCCGGGGCCTATAATTTCTGTCCAGGAAGCAGAATCAGCGTTCCAGCCTTTCATCGTAAATGCATCGGCCCAGTTTGCATTCCATATTTCTGATTTGGCAGCCAGTAAAAATCCAAAAATGATCAGGCCAAATAAACTGAGCAATTTAGTAGTTGTAAAAACAGTTTGAATAATAGTACCGTTCTTAATTCCTTTGGAATTGATATAGGTTAACAAAGCAATCAGTAAAATTGCCACTACCTGTGCTGCAGAAATTTCTATAAGCCCAAGGTCGAGTAAAATATTTTTTTCGCTGAGCGCCGGAATAATATAAGCTGCAAATTTACTGAACGCAACACCTACCGCTGCAATAGTTGCCGTTTGAATGATGGTAAAAAAACTCCAGCCATATAAAAAACCTGCAAGCGGATTAAAGGCTTCTTTCAGGTAAACATATTGCCCGCCGGCTTTTGGAAACATGGCACTTAACTCGCCATAACTTAAAGCTGCAGTAAGTGTCATAAACCCGGTGATTACCCAAACGGCAATCAACCAGCCTGCACTGCCTACATTACGTGCAATATCGGCACTCACAATAAAAATACCGGAGCCAATCATGGACCCGGCAACAATCATAGTGGAATCCAACAAACCCAATGTTGGTTTATAAGAAGCAGTTTGATCAGACATATTTATTCCGGTTTATCGGAACAAGATATAGAAATTGTGCGAATTTTAAGGATTATAAACAGCATTATCAGCCGTTTATCATAAGTATTATTTTTTGGCTTCGGCTTTAATTTTTTCATTCATCCCTTTTATAACATCATTGGTAATGTTTAAAGTTGAATCTTTGAATACCATATAATCGAGCCCTGTACCTGTGGTGAAGATGTACATGTATTTTTTATCCTTGTTATACTCAGTTAAAAAATCTTTCAGTTTCTTCTGAATATCTTCCATGATATTGAAACTTTTTTCATTCAGTTTCTGGCTTAACTCCTGTTTGCGGCCGTCAATCTTCTGTTGTTGATCAATCAGTTTACCCTGGAATATCTGGGCTTCCTCTTCAGTTATTGCAGCTCCTCTTTTTAAAAAATTATCTTTCTGGGCTTCTAAACCCATATATCCCCGTTGATGTTCAGCATCAATAGCTTTCATTTCGGCTTCCAGTTCCCTACGCTTTTCCTTAATAAAAGTGATGTTTTCATTTAATGAATCCAGCTCCACATAAGCCAGAGGAGGCCGGTATCCGTTACTATCCATCGCTATATAGTTGTTACCTAATTTTTCCGCAACATCTTTAGCTTTTTTACCCGAAAAATCATAATAATACAGATAGCCAACAGCCAAAACCAGAATAACATTTAATACCAGGGATAAATTTTTCATCATGCTTTTTATTTGGCGGCAATATACTTACAAACTGCTTCAGGGCAATGGCTTTAAATTTTTTTTAGGAAAGGGTTAACGGAGGTTCTGTACTGGCTTAAATCAATATTAACGGTATATATCATAAGTACTAAAGATCAAATAATACAATTTGTTGTCCGGTTTAAATTATCTTCGCCTATTCCGTTAACTTAATCCTTACCAACCTGGTTATGATTTTAGAGATACTTACTGTAGCCGGGCTGGCTACATTCGAGATTTATGCCGCTATTCCTGCCGGTTTTGCATTTGGTTTATCACCCTGGGCTATATTTTTTTCAAGCGTTACCGGCGGACTGATCGGTGTTTTTGTTGCTGCATTCCTGGGAGATAAGATCAGAGCGTTTTTTCACAAAAACAAACCCACTAAAGAAAGTGCCGAAAAAAAGCATCCTGTCATACTCCGTATCTGGAATAAATATGGCATTATTGGTTTAGGGTTTTTAGGAACCGTTTCGGTTGGCGCTCCTATCAGCATTGCCATTGGTGTTGGTTTAAAAGCTGATCTTAAAAAACTGGTAACCTGGTGTTGCATTGGCGTAATAACACGCTGTATTGTTTTTACACTGATCGGTTATTATGGATTGCAGTTGTTTTAATAAACCTGGGTTTCACAATTTATCGTTTCAGAAATTTACCGCTTAATAATTTTTCCATCACTTCATCTTTCAGGCTGCGACTGATAGGAATATGATGCTGGCCGATTCGTATTTCATTACCTTCAATACGGTCAACTTTTGAAGCGGAAATGATAAACGACTTGTGCACTTTTATAAACCCCTCCGAAGGCAAATACTCCTCCACCGATTTAAAGGTGAGATAGCTGATGTATTTTTTTTCGGTGGTATACACGGTTACATAATTCTGCAAGGCTTCAACAAATAAAATATCTGCATAAAATATTTTTACCAGGCTGTTATCGGCCTTAATAAAAAAATAGTCTTTTATTTCTTCCACTGCTTCTCCCTTTTCGTTTTGGCGAAGTCCGAAAAATTCCTTTGCCTTTAATGCTGCTTTTAAAAACCGGTCGAATGAAATGGGCTTGACGAGGTAATCCAATGCATTCACTTCAAAACCTTCCAGCGCATATTGAGGATAAGCAGTGGTAAAAACAACGACAGGCGGGTTCTTCAGGGTTTTAAAAAAATCGAGCCCGGTAATTTTCGGCATCTGAATATCCAGGAAAAGCAACTGCACTTCTCCCGTTCCCAAAATCTCTGTCGCTGCAAGCGGGTTATCAAACACGCCTAACAGGTTAAAAAAATCAATATCGGCTACATACTCCTTCAGTCCTGATCTTGCCAGTGGTTCATCGTCTATAATTATGCAGTTGATCATTATCTTAAATATTAGATATTTAAACTTAAAGCAACATTGAAAATATCAATTCCATTATCAATCGTCAGTTTATGTTTTCCGGGATATAAAAGATCAAGCCTCCGTTTCACATTGGCAAGCCCTATGCCCGAATGTTTCTCTGTTATTTTTTCAACCGGCTCTTTACTGTTTTCAATATTGAATTTAAACTCATCATTTGCTTTTGAAAGCTCAAGTTTAATAAAATTAACACGGTTCTTATTATGCGATACATGCTTAAAAGCATTTTCCACAAAAGGAATCAGCAGCAATGGCTGAATAGAGAATTCCTTAACATCCGGTGAACAGGTAAAATCAATATTAAAATTATCATCCCTACGGAGTTTTTGAAGATCAATATAATCCTGCAGGTATTGCACCTCTTTCTCTATTGCTACAGCGCTTTCATTCATTTCGTACAACTGGTAGCGGAGCATATCAGAAAACTTATGCAGCGCTCCCCTGGCATCTACATTATTCTTTTCAATTAGAAAATAAACCGAGTTAAGCGAATTAAATAAAAAGTGCGGATTGATCTGGGATTTAAGAAAGTTGAGTTCGGCTTCAGCTTTCTCCTTTGCCATCTCCACCATGCGCTGCTGCATTTTGTTGTAATCCATCATCAGCTTAAATGCAGCACCAGCCATTACCAGGAAGAAATGAGGAATAACATTATCGTAAATCCTGGCTTTCATGTTACCTGAAAAATCCATCAGGTATGGATTATTGGTAACCTGTCCGAGAATGTTCATCTTAATTACACTGCTTACAGCTATCATTAATAAAAAAGAAACTGCAAATAAAAAATAGCTCCTTTTGTAGAGCAGTTTTGGAATCAACAAATAATTGGTGAAGGAAACCATCAGCGCCAGGTCGAGTACTTTAATAACTGTAACCTTAAAAGCCATCGATTCAGTAGGATAATCTTCGTAACGCAGAAAAAACCACAGCCCGAAGATCAGCATCCAAATGATAAGATGATGCAGTTTATACTTAATAAAAAATGGGGCATTATGCATAAGTCAAAATAAAAGTACAAATTCCAAGCGGCAATACCCATTACAGCATTGGTTGTATTTACCTGACGAAATACATTTTTCACTTTGTCAAGTACAAATAGCAGGTTGTGTAAATAATTTCAGCACTGTTTTATATTTATTCAAATTTGAAATATTAAAATAAACAGTATGAAATTATTATCCGTCTTTTATTTAGTTACTATTTTCTTTTCCCTGAATGCCTGTTCACAAAGTAACAGTCAAATACAAAAAAATGAGCCTGGGTCCAAGCAACATATTGGTGGTTCTTGTGAAGGATGTGAAGCTGTATTTGAAAGCCCTGTTCCGTTTAATGAGCTTTCATGGGTAGATACATTATCTGACTATCCTGAATCCGGGCCTAAACTAATGATTAGTGGTATAGTATACCAGGCCGATGGAAAAACACCGGCAAAGGATATAGTAATCTATATTTATCATACCGGGCAGGATGGGAAATACAGCAATAAGTATAATGAAAAAGGCTGGGCAGGCAGGCATGGTTATATCCGTGGCTGGATGAAGACAAATGAAAAAGGGCAATATAAATTTTATACGCTGATGCCTGCATCATACCCAAATTCAAAAGCACTAAAGCATATTCATCCGGTTATAAAGGAACCTGGTCTTAATGAATATTATATTGATGAATACATCTTTGATAATGACCCTTACCTGACTGATGAGATTAGAAAACAGCCCCAGGAAAAACGTGGCGGATCCGGGCTGACAGAGCTTAAAAGTGAAAACGGGATTTTGGTTGGTGAAAGAGATATTTATCTCGGTAAAAATATCCCCGGCTATCCGTCCAAAACCTTATAACGGACTGCAAATTAAAACAGCAGCGAAAAGTAAAGTATAGCCATGAAACTTTTTCTGCTGTTTAATTTTGTACACTATTTATGATATGCAGATACCGGCAAACGAAACCCGTACTTACAAAAGATAAATACTTCTGTAAAGTAAAATCAGGCAAATATTTCCTGTTCATCTCTTTCATTTACTTCAATCCTGCTTATAAATTCATCGTAGCCGTCATCTTCATGATTGCTGTAAGCTCCATAGGCGTCCAGGCTGTAGCCAACCAACCCATCATTAGCTTCAATCAAATATAAAATTGAATTATCAGCAGGATCCGAGTCTCCTTCAAACCGGTAGGTTTTAATGATCAAAAGATCTTCGGGCTGATAAATTTTTTCCGACGGCGCACAAAAACCTTCAGCAGAAATTTTAAATTCATTATCCTGTTGTCTTATACGTAATTTCTCAAGCACACTGCTTAATGTGGTCATCATGGTAAATAATTTAAATAGTGAGATAATATCAACAGGTAACTCTGTGTCCAAATTCATGCCAAAAAAATATTGGCATGGTTTTTTTATATACCTGATTGTAAGAAGGATATTTTTAATTCGCAAAACTATTATTATGTCTATTAATCTTTTAGAAACTGTGCAGCAAAACCTGGGTTATCCTCCATTGCAAAAGATAGACCCCAACACGCAGGAAACAACAAATGAAAAAACTCATATAGAAAATAAGTTCAGCCAGGCCGCAATACCCGCCGTACTTAATGCTTTGTACAGGTATGTGCAATATGATGAAGGTGCTGAAGAATTGTTGCATAATACTAATTCTGTTTGGTTGGATAAAATATTTGAAAATAATAAAGAAGCGGTTATTAAAAAGATATTTGATTATGCCGGTACAGAACACAATAAAACTATTAACGATATAGCTGCCATAGCTGATGAGGCTGTAAGGCTTACAAAGGAGAGTCTGCCTGAAACTTCAGATATAAGGGAAGTAAAACTGTTTCTCAAAAATCAAAAAACTAATTTTTTACTTTACCTGCCTGTTTCTTTACATATGGGAGAATTGTTGAAAGACAATACGCTGGATGATAATACCAATAAGATGGAAGGGCCGGTTTCCAGTTTAATGCAAAACATAGGATCTGCATTTTCAAAACCGGTAACAGGTGAAGAAATTAAGCCTGACTAAATATACGTGACCAGTAACCGGTATTTTGAAAAATTTGCAGATACGCCACTTTTTTAAACCAAATATTGCTCTGTTACATAAGAAATATATTAATCACTTAAAACTTATTTTTATGAAAAAGAAAATCAATACTCCTGCAAGGCTGTTGGGTATTGTTATTATTTCAAGTATTATTTTTTGCAGCTGCATCAATAATGACGGAAATAGCGGTTCTGATATTATAGTTGGCGATAGTAGTAATGCAAAAGCCCTGCTTGATACTTCAATGACAGATAATACATTAACTGACAATACAGCTACTCCCAATGCTGCCAAAAAAGGATTAAAAGGAAAAATATCAACAGTGAATCCCGAAATGCCACCAAAGCCCGATGCCAAAATGGTAGCCGATGAAAGCGGTATATATCCAATTGTGGATATAATGGCTTCCTTCCCCGGCGGATACAAAGGATTACAAAACTATTTTGATACAAAAATGGAATACCCGCTTGAAGCTAATAATGCCGGTGTTGAAGGTACTGTAAGAGTTACATTTATAGTAGATGAAAATGGAAAACTTATTGATCCAACTGTTGTTGGTAACAGGCCCGGATATGGTCTTGAAGAAGAAGCATTAAACATTGTAAAAAGAATGCCTGACTGGTATCCTGCGCAGGTTAAAGACAAGAAGGTAAAAACCAGAATTACCTTACCTATAAGGTTTGAGCTTAATTAGTATTGTTAGGCTATATACGGTTGTCAACTTTAAAATAAAAAGGAGTAAGAAACAATCTTACTCCTTTAATTATTTATCTGAAATCATCAATTACTCTTCTTCGTCAAAGCTCATCGCCTCCTTTGTTGTCATCAACAGTTCGTATTCTTCCTTACTTCCTACAATCATGTTTTCAAACTCACGTAAACCTGTTCCGGCTGGAATATGATGGCCTGTGATTACGTTCTCTTTCAATCCAAGCATTTCATCAGTTTTACCTTGTATGGCAGCAGAACTCAATACCTTAGTTGTTTCCTGGAACGATGCGGCAGATATCCAGCTATGTGTACCCAGCGATGCCTTGGTAATTCCCAGCAGCAACGGTGATGAAGTTGCAGGTTGTGCATCACGGAACTCAGCCAGTTTTTTATCGGCACGGCGCAGTACAGAATTTTCTTCACGTACTTCACGAAGTGTAACAATCTGTCCTGATTTTAACTTGGTGCTTTCGCCGGCTTCAGTGATAACTTTCTTATCAAAGATGTAGTCGTTCTCCATATTAAAGTCCAGGCGGTCTTCTGTATCTCCTTCAAGGAATTTAGTATCACCTGCATCTTCAATTCTTATCTTCCTCATCATCTGGCGAACAATTACCTCAACGTGTTTATCATTGATCTTAACACCCTGTAAACGGTAAACTTCCTGAATTTCATTCACCACATATTCCTGAACAGCGAATGGTCCTTTAATGGCAAGAATATCAATCGGAGCAGTTTGACCGTCGCTCAATGCAGCGCCGGCTTTTACAAAGTCACCATCCTGTACAAGAATCTGACGACTCAATGGAACAAGATATTTTTTAATCACACCATCTTTTGCTTCAACAATGATCTCCCTGTTACCACGCTTGATGGAACCGAAAGTAACCACACCATCAATCTCACAAACAACCGCAGGATTACTTGGGTTACGTGCCTCAAACAATTCAGTTACACGTGGCAGACCACCGGTAATATCCTTTAGTTTGCTTAATACCCTTGGTATCTTAACCAGTACCTGTCCGGCTCTTACATCAGCACCTTCTTCAATTACAATATGCGATCCAACAGGCAGGTTATAAATTTTCTTCTCCTTACCTTCTACAATAATGGTAGGTAATTTGGTCTTATCTTTTGTTTCGATAACCACTTTTTCACGGTGACCGGTTTGCTCATCAGCCTCATCACGGTAGGTTATACCCTCAATCAAACTTTCAAATTCAATCTTACCGTTTACCTCGGCAACAATTACGTTATTGAACGGATCCCATGTACAAATAACATCTCCTTTAGAAACTTTCTGTCCGTCTTTAACATTCAGGATAGCTCCGTAAGGAATATGAGCTGTGTTCAATAAACGGTCACTCTTCACATCAATATTCCTGATCTCACCAGTACGGCCGATTACTACATTTATTTTCTTACCATTATTATCTTCGGTATGTACAGTACGTAAACCGTCAAATTGTAATGTACCATCAAACTTGGCAGGTAATGAAGATTCAACCGAAGCAGAACCCGCAACACCACCCACGTGGAAAGTACGAAGTGTTAACTGTGTACCTGGCTCACCAATTGATTGTGCTGCAATGATACCCACTGCATCACCACGCTGTGCCAGCATACCCGATGCCAGGTTCTTACCATAACATCTTACACAAACACCACGCTTGCTTTCGCAAGTCAATACCGAACGTATTTCAACAATTTCAATTCCACTCTCTTCAATTTTCTTTGCCATTTCAGCACTGATCTCTTCGCCACCGGAAATCAATAATTCTTCAGATACCGGATGGAAAACATCATGTAAAGACATACGTCCTTCAATCCTGTCGCTCAATGCTTCAATAATATCTTCATTATCTTTTAATGCTGAAGTTGCAATACCACGCAGGGTTCCGCAATCTTCTTCATTGATAACAACATCCTGACTAACATCCACCAAACGACGGGTTAAGTAACCGGCATCAGCCGTTTTCAACGCCGTATCTGCAAGACCCTTACGGGCACCGTGGGTAGAGATAAAATATTCCAATACACTCAGGCCATCTTTAAAGTTGGCCAGGATCGGATTCTCAATGATCTCACTTCCTGATGAACCAGATTTACGTGGCTTAGCCATCAATCCTCTTAATCCTGCAAGCTGCTTGATCTGCTGCTTGCTACCACGGGCGCCACTATCAAGCATCATATAAACCGAGTTAAACCCTTGCTTATTTGCTGCCAGTTCCTGTATCAATGTTTCTGTTACCTTAGTATCCACACGGCTCCAGATATCAATTATCTGGTTGTAACGCTCGTTATTGGTAATCAATCCCATGTTATAGTTATCCCAAACTTCATCAACTTCACCCTGTGCATTTTCAACCAGCATAGCTTTAATTTCCGGAATGATAAGGTCGTTGATGTTGAACGATAATCCACCACGGAATGCCATGCGGTATCCCAGTGTTTTAATATCATCCAAAAACTTTGCCGTTGCAGGTACACTTGTCCACTTGATGATATCACCAATGATTTCACGTAATGCTTTCTTGGTCAATAAAGCATTGATGAAACCAACAGTTTTTGGAACATGCTGATTAAATATTACACGGCCAACAGTTGTTTCCAAAAGTTTGTTGGTCAACGTTCCATCAGCATTACGCACATCAACTTTTACTTTGATGTTTGCATGAAGATCAATCATCTTCTCATTGTAAGCGATGATTACTTCTTCCGGAGAATAGAATGATTTGCCTTCACCTTTTACTTTTTCTTCGTCGGTAGATTTTTTACCCTTGGTGATATAATACAATCCAAGTACCATGTCCTGCGAAGGCAGGGTGATTGGCGTACCATTCTGCGGATTCAAAATGTTATGGGAAGAAAGCATCAGTAACTGGGCTTCCAGGATTGCAGCACTGCTCAAAGGCACGTGAACCGCCATCTGGTCACCATCAAAATCGGCGTTGAAGGCCGTAGTTACCAACGGGTGTAATTGAATCGCTTTACCTTCAATCAACTTTGGCTGGAAAGCCTGTATTGACAAACGGTGAAGTGTTGGGGCCCTGTTCAACATAACCGGGTGACCTTTCAAAATATTTTCAAGAATATCCCAGATGATGGCTTCTTTTTTATCAACCAGTTTCCTTGCACTCTTTACTGTTTTTACAATACCTCTTTCAATGAGTTTACGGATAATAAACGGCTTGAATAATTCTGCAGCCATATCTTTTGGTAAACCACACTCATGCATTTTCAACTCAGGACCTACCACAATAACCGAACGACCGGAATAGTCAACACGCTTACCCAATAAGTTCTGACGGAAACGACCCTGCTTTCCTTTCAGTACATCACTCAATGATTTCAATGCACGTCCGCCTTCTGCTTTTACAGCATTTGATTTACGGCTGTTATCAAACAATGAATCTATCGCTTCCTGCAGCATCCTTTTTTCATTACGAAGGATAACTTCAGGTGCTTTAATTTCCAATAATCTTTTTAAACGGTTGTTACGGATAATAACCCTGCGATACAGATCATTCAGATCAGACGATGCAAAACGGCCACCATCCAAAGGAACAAGCGGGCGCAATTCCGGTGGAATTACAGGAATGTATTGCATAACCATCCACTCAGGACGATTGTTGATCCTTGTATTTGCATCACGGAAACTTTCAACAACACTCAATCTTTTTAAAGCATCGGCTTTACGTTGCTGTGATGTTTCGTTGGCAGCTGCGTTACGCAGATCAAAACTCAACTGATCCAGATCAATACGCTGTAACATATCATGCACAGCTTCAGCACCCATCTTGGCAATGAATTTGTTTGGATCTTCATCAGGCAGGTGCTGATTATCTTTTGGAAGTGTATCTAAAATATCCAGGTATTCTTCTTCTGTTAACAGGTCAGCATAGTTCTGTCCTTTATCAGTACGGATACCGGGTTGTATAACTACATAACGTTCGTAATATACAATGCTCTCTAATTTCTTAGAGCTGGTTCCCAAGAGGTAACCAATTTTGTTCGGCAGAGATTTAAAGTACCAGATATGCACTACAGGCACCACCAGTTTGATGTGTCCCATTCTTTCACGACGTACTTTTTTCTCTGTTACTTCCACACCGCAACGGTCGCACACAATACCCTTGTAACGGATACGCTTGTATTTTCCGCAGGCACATTCGTAATCTTTTACCGGCCCAAAAATCCTTTCGCAAAACAAACCATCACGCTCGGGTTTGTAAGTACGGTAGTTAATGGTTTCCGGCTTTAAAACTTCACCATAGCTTTTTTCCAAAATGCTGTCTGGAGAAGCCAAACCAATTGTGATTTGAGAAAATGTTGGCCTTGGACGGTTTTCTTTTTTGAATGCCATATTCTTAATTGATAATTTTTTAATTGATAATTGTGAAAAAGAAAAAATTCTAAATTCTAAATTCTAAAAGTGTGTGCCTGAGCTTCGTCTTTTAGAATTTAGAATTTAAATATTAGAATTTCATTCTTAATCAAATTTTAAATCCAATCCCAATCCCCTCAACTCATGAACCAATACATTGAATGATTCAGGAATACCGGCTCTTGGAATGTTATCACCTTTTACAATTGCTTCGTAAGTTTTTGCTCTTCCGATGATATCATCCGATTTAAGCGTTAACAACTCCTGCAATATGTTAGAAGCACCATAAGCCTCCAATGCCCAAACCTCCATCTCACCAAAACGCTGACCACCGAACTGAGCTTTACCACCCAAAGGTTGTTGTGTGATAAGTGAGTATGGTCCGATTGAACGGGCATGCATTTTATCATCAACCATGTGGTGCAACTTAATAATGTAGATAATACCCACGGTTGCTTTCTGATCGAAGCGTTCGCCTGTTTCACCATCATATAAATAAGTATGACCGAATTTAGGTAAACCTGCTTTGGTTATCTCTTCGTCAATTTCGGCAACACTTGCACCATCAAAAATCGGAGTAGCGAAACGCATTCCCAATTTCTCTCCGGCCCAGCCAAGAACTGTTTCATAAATCTGTCCCAGGTTCATACGACTTGGTACACCCAATGGATTCAATACGATATCAACCGGTGTTCCATCTTCCAGGAAAGGCATATCTTCTGCACGTACAATCTTAGCAACAATACCTTTGTTACCGTGACGTCCCGCCATTTTATCACCCACTTTCAACTTACGCTTAATAGCCATGTAAACTTTTGCAAGTTTCAATACACCGGCTGGTAATTCATCTCCAATAGAGATGTTGAATTTTTCACGCTTGTATCTTCCTAATTCTTCGTTGAACTTGATATTGTAGTTGTGTAACAATACGTTGATCAACTGATCGGTTGTTTCATCGCCGCACCATCCCAGAGGATTTACGTTTTGATAATCAATGTTGGCTAAATTCTTCGAATTGAATTTTGCACCTTTTCCAATCAACACTTCACCAAAGTTATTGCTAACACCTGCACTGCTCTTATCTTTCAATAAGGTCTGCAGTTTATTAACCAATAACTCTAACAAATCAGTTTCATTCTTCTCATGTGTTTTTTCAATCTTATCCATCTGCGCCTTCTCTCTCACTTTAGCATTCTTATCCTTCTTGGCACGCTGGAATAATTTCTTGTCAATGATAACACCTTCTGTTCCGCTAGAAGCTTTTAAAGAAGCATCTTTTGCATCACCGGCTTTATCACCAAAGATGGCACGTAGTAATTTTTCTTCCGGTGTTGGATCGCTCTCTCCTTTCGGTGTGATCTTTCCAATAATAATATCACCTTCTTTTACATGAGCACCAATACGGATGATACCGTTCTGATCCAGGTCTTTTGTCGCTTCCTCACTTACGTTCGGAATATCCGGAGTCAGTTCCTCTTCACCTAATTTAGTATCACGTACTTCAATTTCATATTCAGAAATATGCAATGAAGTAAACAGATCTTCTTTAACAACTTTCTCACTAATCACAATCGCATCCTCAAAGTTGTAACCTTTCCATGGCATGAATGCCACTTTCATATTTCTGCCCAAAGCAATTTCACCACCTTTGGTTGCATAACCTTCAGTTAAGAAATCGCCTTCGCTAACTTTTTGTCCTTTAACCACCGCAGGGCGTAAATTGATACATGTTTCCTGGTTGGTACGAACGAATTTGGTTAATTTATAAACGATAAGATCCTCATCGAAACTTACCAATTGCTGTGTTTCGTTACGCTTGTAACGCACATGAATTTCATTTGCATCAACATACTCTACAATACCATCACCATCAGCATGAATCTGAATCCTTGCATCACGTGCAGCTTTTCCTTCCAAACCTGTACCAACGATAGGCACTTCCGGCTTGATCAATGGAACAGCCTGACGTTGCATGTTTGAACCCATCAGGGCACGGTTAGCATCATCATGCTCCAGGAACGGAATCAATGAAGCACTCAAACCAACGATCTGGTTTGGAGCCACATCCATGTATTCCACTTCTGTTTTATCAAGAATCGGGAAGTCACCTGTCTGACGACTTTTTATTCTGTCGTTTACAAAGTTTCCTTTTGCATCCATGGCAATATTTGCCTGGGCAATCTTTGCAGTATCTTCTTCTTCAGCACTCAGGAATGTGATTTTTTTCATATCAGCCTTACCTTCATTCACCTTATGATAAGGCGTTTCAATAAAGCCCATATCATTGATCTTGGCATGTACACAAAGTGTAGATATCAAACCAATGTTTGGTCCCTCTGGTGTTTCAATGGTACAAAGACGACCATAGTGAGAATAGTGTACGTCACGAACCTCAAAACCAGCACGCTCTCTGCTTAAACCACCGGGTCCCAGTGCGGAGATACGACGCTTATGCGTTATTTCACTTAAAGGATTGGTTTGATCTAAGAACTGCGACAACTGCGATGTTCCGAAGAATGAATTGATAACTGATGATAATGTTCTGGCATTAATCAAATCAACCGGAGTAAATACCTCGTTATCACGTACGTTCATTCTTTCACGGATGGTACGGGCCATACGGGCCAAACCAACACCAAACTGAGCATACAATTGCTCGCCTACTGTACGTACACGACGGTTACTTAAGTGATCAATA
>JBATAS010000062.1:0-10315 GCA_049661965.1 Ferruginibacter sp.
GTGAAAGATTGTGAAGACAGGTTAAAAAAACTGAAGGAAGAAAAAGAAAAACTGGAAAAGGAAAAAGAGGATCAAAAGGATAAAATAGAAGACCTTTTAAAACAAATGGATCAGCTTCATCTGGGCAACGACTGGATTGGAGGCCATGGATACCACAGCAATGGTGATTTCTGGTATGGATATGTTGGCGATGAAAGGTCGAACACCAACATATCGGCAGAAGCCAATGCACTGAAAAATAAACTGAAAGATGCAAAACGCCCGTACAATGATGCTAACAACAGGTTAAACAACTGCAATAAAGAAATTGCTGAAGCCGGAGAAGAATGTGATAAATTAAAAAAAGCTGAAGAAACTGCAAGCCAGGCTGCTAAAGATGGTAATCAATATTCGTCGGCGGCAAACCAGGTAGATGAATTGTGCAGGCAGATTGCAGACCTGCTTTCGGCTTTAAGCGACTGGTGTGCTGCCAACCCCGGAGTCTTTGATTTTACAGATGATCTGAATGAACTTAAAACAGCAAGCCCCAGAACTCCGGAAGAACTCAGCGACTACCTGGCAAAGTTTGACGATATCATAAAACAAAAGCAACAGAAAGAAGCAGACTTAAATAATGAGGCGACAGAAAATGCTGATGCTGCCGGAGCAACGGCGGATGATATAAAAAATGCTGAAGATAAAAAAGGACAACTGGAGCAGGATCAAAAAGAAAAACAGGCCGAAGCAGAAAACCTGCGCCGTGACAGGGAAAAACAACTGGAAGCTGAACGGGAAAAGCAGCGTAAAGCCGAAGCCGAAAAAAATGCAAAACAAAATACTCCAACTCCAAAACCAAATCTTTCTGAGCCGGTTAATCCTTCGGATGATCAGCTTAAGTTTCAGGCCCAAAGAATATTCAGAAATCTGTACAGGGATTTTTTAGTTGAGAAAGGCCCCTGCGACTGCAGGACCAAAGCAATAGCGCTTGCCAACAATACAAACACTATTGTTACTGATATTATTGGCCGTATTGGCGTGTCAGTTGCATTTGCACCGTTAGAAGCATTTCCGGGCCTGTCATTAGCATCAAAGCTTGGGTTGGGTGCAGCAAAGGCAATTGGTAGTGCGTTGTACGGCGGAGAAAATTTTTCTGAAGAACTTGCTAAGAATCTGTTTAATGTAATAGGCGGAGAGATATTTCCAAAACTTACCGGCGATGATTTTACCGGCGGCAAGCTAAACGAACTGGCCAGTGGTGGACTGGATGCTATCATGCAGGATGAAGGCATACGGTCAATCAGTTGGGAAGGCGAAACAGAAATTCGTAACTGCGGTAAGGTAAAAGGGAAGACCACTACGCTTTTTAATCCTAATACCGGCTGGGTCACTATCCTTATAAAAATTGATAAATGTCCGCTGGTAGTTATTAAATATAAAGTGAACAAAGATGGTGTAGCCATTACCAAGCCCACTGTGACAACTGTAAGGGGGTAGGTTGCAAAGTTATTCTTCTTGTTTTCTTAGTATTAAAAAAAGTATTAGAAGAGGAAATATGAGTATCCCCGCTAAAGCACCAATATGCGGCACAAAATCCTGAGCTATAAAAACAAAGTTGATTGCTGATAAAATAAAAAATAAAAATGATATTGTTATTAGCGTAAATTTTATAATTAATCTCAGTATTCCCTTTTTTATTAACAGATATGTTAACCAGAAAATGACAAATGGAAAATGTAAAAGGAATAGTATAATATCATCCCAAATGTATATCCTCTCCCACCCCCCATTATCTTCAGGATTAAATACGGTTGCATAGGGTAATACAAATAGCAATATGTAAATAATACTTATTAGTGTAATCAGTATTTTATTTAAAATATTTTTTTTCAAACCTACTGCTTAAAATACACCCGTTTTATTTTTCCTTCCTCAATAATATAAATAGCTGTTGCATGTACAAGCCTGTTTCCAAAACCGGCCACTTCTTCCTGGTCAACAACCATATTACCCTGTACTATGCGGTTTACCAGGCGGCAGAACAGTTCGGGTGTTTTAGTTACAAACTGGTATTGTTTCCGCATTTCTGTTTTGCCTTTGTACAATAGCTTATCCGGGAACTGGTATATCTCCACATCTTCGGCATACGGTTCTAAAAAAGCTTCCAGGTCGTGGGCGTTGTAGGCATTCAGTTGCTGCTGTGCCAGCATTTCGGGTGTTGCATTTATAAAAGAAGACGGCTTAAAAGCATTTCCCTTCAATATCACCCAGTCAATCTTACGCCAGTTTTCAATTCTATCCAAAGGATTTGCATCAAGCACCAGCATATTAGCCAGTTTATCTTTTGCAATACTCCCCCACTCCTTTTCGTTTCCCGTTGCTTTTGCGCCGTTGATGGTAGATGCTTCCAGTAATTGCCAGTTATTCATGCCGGCTTTCTGCATTACTTTAAGTTCTTCAAAATAAGAGCCTGCATGTTGTGTTCCGATATTTCCTGCATCGGTACCGGTTGCGATAATAACACCTGCAGCAGTAAGTTTTAAAAGATTTGCAGTAAGTATCGAGTCGGTGCTTTTAGTTCTTGCTGCCGTTTGCGGTGTGTTGATATTTTTTATATAGTTTGCTGCAAGTGCTGTATCAGGCAATGGGTAGTTGATTACACTGCCAATAGTTGCAGGACAGGCTGTATTCAATTCATCAGTAGTAAAATGATAATGATCTCCAAGTACCTTACTATAATTTTCCCTCACCACCAGTGTAGGGCAAAGTACCGTTTTGTTTTTCTTCAGTAACTGTATAAAAGCATCACTGATGATTTCATCTTCCACACTATGTACTAAAAAATCGGCGCCGGCTTCTACAGACAGTTGTGCGGTAATACGTTGTGTGGCATGCATGGCAACCCGTAGATTATTTTTATGGGCTTCATCAATGGCTGCCTTAACCAAGGGCAGGTTTTTTCTGGCAGCAGCTTCAATATCGTTGCCCTGTACAATGTACCATATCTTAATAAAATCTGTATGCAGTGGTAACTGGTTACGTACTGATTGGCGCACTCCTTCTTCAGTTACCATAATTTCAAAAGGAGATTCATTGCCTAAGTCTTTATAAGGCGCCGGAACATAAGTTGTGAGCAAGGGACCGGTCATCCTGATTACCGGAGCGTAACTTTTATTTGCAAAACTGTCACGCTGCGATAAGAAATTGTACGAAGCACCCACATCAATTACAGAAGTGATGCCGATGCTGCTGTAGCGGCGCAAAAAATCATCCATATTATTATGCACCCAGTTCAGTTGTTTATCGTAAGGTTTATGCTTCCGCAGGTCAATCACATCGGGCCGGGCATACAGGCCGCCACTCTGGAAGAAATGTACATGGGCATCTGTAAAACCGGGCACCAGGTATTTACCACTGCCATCAATAACCTGTGTACCATCGGGCAGTTTATAGGTTCTGTCTTTATCAACTGAAATAATTTTACCGTCGAGCGCCAGAACAGTATAACCTGCTAAAACTTTTTTCTTTTCTACATCAATAACATTTATGTTTTTGATGAGTACCTGAGCATTGACAGTTTGAAAGAGTGCCAGTAATATAAGAGTTGATAAAAATCGCATAAGAAGAGTTTAGGGTAAGATACTGAAATTTGATCTTACGGAGAAAGCTGACATCGGTGACAGATATCAAATTATAAACAATGCAACTTACATTTGCATTGAAATGATGACCCGAAAGAGAAAAGCAGTTTTGATCCTTGTTCTTGGTATGATCACGGCCATTGGCCCGTTTTCTATTGATATGTACCTGCCCTCATTTGCTGATATTGCTGCCGACCTGGATACCACAGTGGCACGTATTTCACTTTCGCTTTCCAGTTTTTTTATCGGTATTTCGTTAGGGCAATTTATATACGGCCCGCTGCTGGACAGGTTTGGCCGCAAAAAACCTTTGTATGCCGGACTTGCTTTGTACCTGGTTGCTTCTGCATTATGTATGCTGGCGCAAAGTGCCGATATGCTGATCGCTTTACGTTTTTTACAGGCGCTGGGTGGTTGTGCCGGTATGGTTGCATCAAGGGCTATGGTACGTGACCTGTTTGCTGTGGAAGATAATGCCCGGGTATTTTCGATGCTGATGCTGGTGGTTGGTGTATCGCCAATTATTGCACCAACACTTGGCGGTTTTATTACTGCCGAACTTGGCTGGCATTATATTTTTGGTACACTAACGTTAATGGCAATCGTTATTATTCTTGCTGTTCATTTTGGATTACCTGAAAGTAAACAGCCCGATCCCGGTTATTCTTTAAAACCAAAATCCATTCTTAAAAATTTTTGGGCAGTTTTACAAGAGCCACAATTCTTTACCTATGCTTTTACCGGAGCTGTGGCTGCATCGGGTTTATATGCTTATGTGGCGGGTTCGCCTGTTGTATTCCTGGAGATATTTAAAGTGTCGGAAAAGCAGTACGGGCTCATCTTTGCTTTAGTTGCCGGTGGACTGATTCTTGCCACACAGGTAAATAGTTTTTTGCTGCGGCAATACAGAAGTGAGCAGATAATACCTGTTGCATTGTTTATTCAGAGTCTGGCAGGCATAAGCCTTTTTGTTGGTTCCTTAACCGGCTGGATAAATGTACTGGGAACAATACTGCTTTTACTTGTTTACCTCAGTTGCCAGGGTTTTACTTTTCCCAATTCTTCTGCATTATCTATGGCGCCGTTTGCAAAAAATGCAGGCAGCGCATCAGCATTAATGGGCGGGGTGCAAATGGGTTTGGGAGCATTTACGTCGGCTCTTGTAAGTTTTTTAAGTAACGGCACCGCTTTACCCATGACGGGTGTAATGGCCTGTTGTGCCGTAAGCAGTTTTATTATTTTAAAAGTTGGTAACCGTATTATAAAGTATAAAGCCTCTAAAGAAGCAGTGGCGGAAGAATCTGTTGAAATGATCTGTAATTCATAAAATCGTTTGTGCCTTAGTTGGTCGCCTGATCAACTGCTATAACTTATTTACCAACTTTCACTTTACTTTTTAGCTTCGCTTTTTCTTCATCCTGTTTCACCCGGAATTTTACAATTTTAGTAATAAGCGCCAGCGGCAGTTTTTTATCCAAAGGAAACTGAACTGTACCTTTTGATAATTTGTAAGCAGCTAATTCCTTTGCAAAACCTTCAATAGCACCAGCGCCCGGATAAAAGCCAATATGATTTTTATACCCGGCAAAGTGAACCAGGTTTTTATTTTGTTTGAATGTGGGTATGCCGTAGCTGATGGTTTCAACAGCTTTGGGAGCAGCTTTGGCAATGGTTTCCCTTATATCCTTCAGCATATACTGAACCTCTTTGGGAAAATCAATTATATAACTGTTAATGTCTTTTACATTTTTATTCATCATGGCCATACAACTAGTTTTTAGTTTTATCAAAATGAAGCAACCAATGGTTACCATATTTATCAGTAAGATCACCAAAGAGAGCACCCCAGAAAGATACTTCAATGGGGTGATCAATTTTACCCCCGGCCGAAAGTTTTTTGAAACAGTTTTTTATTTCTTCTTCGCTGCTGCAGTTAAGCATTAAGGAAACGGCATTGCCTTTCATCAGTCCTGTCTGGGCAACCATATCGGAGCCCATCAGCACCAATGCATCTTTTGTAAGTGTTGCATGCAGTACGCAGTCTTTCATTTGCTGGGGCATTTTATCTGCAAGCGGCGATTCGCCGATTGTCTGCAGGTTAAGTTCTCCACCCAGGCAATCTTTATAAAAATGCATGGCCTGCCTGCAGTTGCCGCCAAAGGTTAAATAAGAATTTATCTGTGTCATTTTTCTGATAGTTGTTTTACAATGGCAAGCGCTTTAGGGAATTTATCGTTGAAGTATTCTTCAAAATCTTTGGTTACATCAAGTTCTACGGCCAGTTCGGTTGTATTGCCACTGCCGGTTAAAATATAAGTTTCTTCCGAGCCTGCCCATTCGCTTTCTTTTTCTTCGCCGTTTTTAATTTCGCCCATGTGTTTAAAAACCATCAGGCTGTTTTCAGTCTTTTTATGAATGATGGAATACATGCCGTTGCCCTTTCCATCCCCGAAATAAATTTTGCTTCCCTCCTGCCAGTCGCTTACAGCTTGTGAGCCGGGAGCAAAAACAGATGTCCATTGCCTGTAGGTTTCATCGGCCCATAATTTTTCCCATACTTTTTCTTTGGGAGCATTGATCTGAATGTTGAATTGTAGTTTTTGCATGAGCGTTATTTTTTGTTTGTAAGGGTTGACAACCTTTAAAAGGTTGTCAACCCTGTTTAAAAAGTTTATGCATTCATCAGTGTTTCAATATCAAACTTTTTCATCTTCATAAATGCCTGAATTACCCTTGGCGCTTTTTCTGCATCACTCATCAGCTTGCCAAGTACAGTTGGTACAATCTGCCAGGATAAACCAAACTTATCTTTAAGCCAGCCACACTGGCTTTCACTGCCGCCTTCCGTTAATTTATTCCAGTAGTAATCTATTTCTTCCTGTGTATCGCAATCAACAACAAAAGAAACAGCTTCGTTGAATTTAAACATGGGGCCGCCGTTTAAGCCCATAAATTTGTTTCCGTTCAGTTCAAAGTTTACTACCAAGGGCGTTTCGGCAGTTATTTTTGAATTCTTAAAAATGCCACAGTAAAATGTTGCTGCCTCTTTTGCCTGGCCGTCAAACCAAAGGCATGGGTGAATTTGATTGTTCATTGTAATTATTTTTTGTTGATGAAAACTATTTTGTTTTTCCTTTAAACGTAGCATAGATCGCCATGGCATGTCCATGCCCCAATTCAAAATCTGCTTTTAACCAGTTTACTATTTCACCAGCTTTTGTTTTGGGGTTCAATTCACTTTTAATGATGAAGCCTTTCTTCTCAGCAAGTTTTTTAAAATCAGCAGGCGTCTTGCCTGTTTTGGTTTTGATATTATCAATATAAGCCTGGAATGACATGCTACGCAATTTTTAAAGTATGATTCAATTTGTGATAATAAAAATACGAAGCAGCCAGAACCAACAATGCAATCAGTGGAATAATTACAGTAACACCGACACCATCAACAGCTATAATTGAAATGGCAGCACTCAGGAAATTAAAAGCGAATCCTGCATAAGCCCATTCCTTGATGCGGCCCTTGATGAATGGCAGTATTAATATCAATGCACCTGTAACCTTAAAGAACGTGAGCATCACCCTGAAATAATCGGGATAACCCAAATGACTTATGCCCTGCCTGGCAAGTTCGGTGTTCGATGTGAACGCTGGAATCGCTCCATCGAATAAAACAATCAGCCCTGTGAATACCCAGTAAAGAATTTTTGTTGTTTTCATGTTATTTAAATTGAAAGGTTTTTAATTTGTTTCTGTGTAATTCTTAAAATTATCCAGTATAGCCTGCCAGCCGCCACGCTGCATGTCAGCCGGGTTCTCCGTTTCGGCTTCAAATGTTTCCGTAACTTTTGTTTCATTGCCATCGGCTTCAAAAACAATACTTACTGTACGGCCATCATCCATGGTATATTCAATCAGTTCATTTGTTTTCACATTGTCGTACACGCCGCCAAAGTCAAAACCCATGCTGCCGTCCTTTGCTTCCATACGGGTGCTGAATTTACCACCTGTACGTACATCATTTTCGGCCTTTGGTGCATGCCAGTCGTCTGATGCGTTGCACCACTTAGTGATATGTTGCGGGCCTGTCCAGTATTCCCAAACTTTTTCAACCGGAGCTTTTACAGTTGCTTTAACTGTGATCTTTATTTTTTCTGTTGTTGTCATTGTAGTTTAATTTAAAAGTTATTGATGTTTTGTTTTTACCATGCACCTGCATGTATCCATATCCAGGTACCATTCCACGCAAAAGCCATTTGGATCAATTCTTACATCATGAATAAGTTTATCAAAGGCTTTGCTTATAGCAGGAACATTTTTTGTAAACTCCTTTATATCTATGAAAAGGTAATCTCCTTTTGGAATAATCATTTCTTCAAGTCCGTGTTTTTCCAGTTCACCGTTTTCCAGTTCTTCCGCAGCTACTTTATAAATGATCTTACCGGTTTTAACTGGATAGGAAATTCCAAATGATTTTCTACCGGGGTTGTAAGTAACAAGACTGTGCATCTTTTGGTGCGTTTCCAGCACACAGTCTGGAAAAGATGGAGCAGTGATGTAATATACCTTTATGTCCTCTTCAAGTCTGTAAGTTACCATGTTGTTTAATTTGATAACGCAAACATACTGCCCCTTTTCAATATTTAAAATGTGCAAAAACGACATTGTTAGAGGTTGATTGCGACAAATAACTTATCTATATTTGCTTCATGAAAAATGTATCCATACTTGTGCCCGAAACAGCCGTGATAGAGGCTGTGGCTGATCCACATTACATGTTCAGGGCTGTAAACCAGTTCCTGCAGGCATCCGGCAAAGAGCCTTTATTTAATGTGCAACTGGTTGCTCTTAATAAAGAAGTAAAGCTGGAGAACAGCCTGTTTACCGTGCATATTGATAAGCAGTTAAAGGACATCAAACAAACCGATCTTATTTTTATTCCGGCGCTGAGTGGCGATATGACAAGGGCGCTGGAACTGAACAAAGAACTGGTTCCCTGGCTTGTAAAACAATATGCTGGCGGTGCCGAGCTGGCTTCTCTCTGCATCGGCGCTTTCCTGCTGGCATCAACGGGATTACTGAATGGTAAGAAATGCTCCACCCACTGGAATTCGTATAATGAATTCAGGAGCATGTTTCCCGAAGTGGAAATTGTTGACGGAAGCATCATCAGCGAAGAGAACGGCATTTACAGCAGCGGCGGTGCAAACTCGTACTGGACCCTGCTCCTGTATCTTGTTGAAAAATATACCGACCGTGATACGGCGATACTGGCTTCAAAATATTTTGCCGTGGATATAGACCGGGAAAGCCAGAGTGCTTTTATGCTTTTCCAGGGACAGAAGGGACATGAAGATGCAGAAATATTATTAGCACAGGAATTTATTGAAGGACATTTTGCAGATAAAATTTCTGTTGATCTCCTGGCAAATAAATATGCAATCGGCCGCAGAAGTTTTGAACGCCGCTTTAAAAAAGCAACCAACAATACGATTGTTGAATACATACAACGGGTAAAGATTGAAGCTGCCAAGCGCAGCTTTGAAAGCAGCCGCAAAAATATCAATGAAGTGATGTTTGATGTTGGATATACTGATACCAAGGCTTTTCGTACAGTATTTAAAAAGGTAACAGGGTTGACGCCGATTGAATACAGGAACAAGTATAATAAGCAGGCGGTGGCTTAAAACCTGTTGGTCTCTTTGTTATTGTTTCATCTTCCTGGTTTCGTTATTTAATTTGCCAGCCTAAATAAAATCATGTCTGGATTTGTTTCGTCAACAATTCCTGTTTTTTCAAAGTTTAATTTTTGAAGAAGTTTGGTTGAACTTTGGTTGTCTTTATGTGTAAAAGCGTCAATTGTTTTTAGTCCAACTGTTAAAAAAGCATATTCAATAATTTTTTTTGTTGCTTCAATCATAATTCCCTGTCCTTGATAAGCGGTTAAAAGCTCATATCCTATTTCACATTTTTTAAGTTCTTCTGAATAGTCAAAAAGGCAAACTGTTCCAATAAGTTTTTCGTTGCCGTTCAGCGTAATTGCCCAGTATTTCAGTGGACTGTCTTTTATATATTCATTTGTTTTTCTGATAAAGTTCAATGCATCATCCAATGTTTTACTTGGTTGCCGGCCAAGATATTTATTTATTAGTGCGTTAGACCTGAGCGACAATATCTCTTTCGCATCACTCTCTGAAAGCTGTCGAAGTGTTAACCGTTTTGTTGTTAATGTTGGAAAAGGAGTAAAATTTTTGTTGTGCATTTTTATTTTTTTACTGATTGTGTTTTGTCTTCCTGCACCGGTTTGTGTCTTCACAAACCAAGGCATGGTAACAGCTGAGCACATTTATGAGTTAATATTTAGTTTTGGCTTAATATTCTTCCGGCTCATCAAAATAATACGATTTACCATCAATAGTAAAACTGCAATCTGGCATCAGCTTTTTTAATTCCAGCATCTTTTCTTTGGTGATCTCATCATCTTTTGCCGAAAAAAATAATTCTTTCAGTTCAGGTTTGCTGTCAAGTTTTAAGATACCTTCAATGGTAACAGATGTTCCTTTTACATGTAACAATTCCAGCCCGTTTATTTTATTAAGGTGAACGATGCAGTCGTTATTTATTTCCCTGATACCTTTTAGCCGCAATTCTTTAATGAAATCCATTTTGGTCAAATGTTCAACGCCTTTGTTGGTAATATC
>JBATAS010000063.1:0-9925 GCA_049661965.1 Ferruginibacter sp.
AACCACTTTTATGCCATTAAAACTTTTTCACATTCAGCCTGTCGGGACAGTGTATAAGAAGCTGGTGAATTGTTTTTTTAAGCACCGGATGTTTTAAGTTGGGGGATAGCTGATTGAGTGGTATCAATACAAAGCGCCTGTTTTGTATTTGCGGATGTGGAACAGAGAGCTGAGGGAGTTCAATAATTTCTTTGTTGAAAAATAAAATATCAATATCAATTATCCGGGGTGCATTTTTACCGGTTCGTATCCTGCCCATTTTTTTTTCAATAAATAAAATGGTTTGCATGGTTTGTTGTGCTGATAATGTTGTTTCAACAATAATGACCTGATTTAAAAAATCGGGTTGCTTTAAATTACCCCAGGCTGCAGTGCAGTATATGCTTGATTGACGTGTTAAGCAACCAATTAACTTTTCGATGTTTAGAATGGCTTTAGTCAACTGGCTTTTACTGTTGCCCATGTTGCTGCCTAAAAGTAGATAGAGTTTATTCACTTAAAAATATAAAGACGTTCGTCAAAAATAAACGGTTTCGACTTTCTTATCTTGATTTTTTTAAAATCTTTATGTTGGGGATTAATCAGAAAATTATGTTCCTCCTGAATTATGGCAGAAGGTACTTTGAGGACCAGATTTAGATTGTTATTGATGAATTCGGTACCCATAAAAGCTGTGTAGTCCTCATCTTCGTACCAGTTTGCTTTAAGTTTCTCTGCATTAATTTCTCTCATGGCAGCATCATCGGGAATAAAAATACTAAGCAGGTGGTAAAATTTCTGAATGTCATCAAATCCAACATGAACCAGCAATTCCAGCGAACTTAGTGAAATATGCTCTGCAGTGTACAACATACTGCTACCGGGCATATTCCACCTTGCACCTCTCAGCTTAGCGCCGGTACCCGATATATCATCTTTGTAGTGCGAATTGGTGATCCTGTAAACAATCATGCAAATAGCCCGTGTTGTATTCTGTGTAATTGGGTTAATACCCTTTCAATTCCATGGGCCGAAGTTAGTGATTCAAAAGAAAGATTACCGCCAAGCATATAAGGGTTTCGCTTTATCCAGTTATAAAAGTTTTCAATTTTACCAAAAGTAAATTCCCCTTCTTTTAAAACATGATCAATTTGTAAAGCACGCTCGGCATTAATAGGAGCAAAACTGCTGTTGCTTTTTGCATAGCGCTGTAAAGTGCGTTCGCTAACATGAAGTATAGAAGCCCACTCAGCCTGCGTAAATGGAGTTTTATCAGCAATTTTTTTAAATTCATTGTAAGTAAAGTCTTTTACTTTTACCTGTGGTATTGCTTTTACACTACGGTATACTGGCATTGGTTCTTCTACCTTTGATGTTGAAGTATTTTTTTCTTTCTTTTTCATATTGCGTCATTTGTCATACAAATATACGACACATGTCGCAGTCTTCCAAATTTTTTTGATTCCTTTTTTACCGATAGCTTTACGCCTCAATCACACAGCGTTATGCAAAAATACAGCCAGGTCAGGGCTATGTTGGCAATTACCAAAGCAAGTTTGAGAGCTATTTTCAGGAGCCCATCGGCTGTTGTTTTCAGCTTTGTATTTCCTTTTGTTTTTATTCTGGTTTTTGGATTTATCGGTAACAGTGGCCTGGCACCGGTTTATAAAGTTGTTATAGATAAAGATTGTGATACTGCTAATGCATTTTTTGATTCAATAAAAACAAACAGCAGGATAAGGATTGTTTCATTTAATAATGATAGCGAGTTGCAGGATAATATTGTAAAAGGAAGAATTGCCGGAATATTAAAAATATCCAAATCCGGAAAAGAGAACCCAGAATACATTTATACAATTAAAAGCTCAAATGCCAGCAGTGATAAATGGCCACAGTTAATACCTATTCTGGAAGCTATAGCAAATAAGATCAGTAATAGTAAATACAGTAATCGCCCAACATTTGCAGTTGCAGATTTTTATCCGTCACGGGATATAGAGACTGTAAGAGAATATAAAACGATAGATTTTATATTGCCGGGACAATTGGGTTTTTCATTACTTAGTACCGGAGTTTTTGGGGTAGCCTTTATGTTTTTTAATTTAAGAAATACACTGGTATTGAAAAGATTTTTTGCAACACCAATCAGTCATACCTATATTGTTTTAGGAGAAGCCCTCAGCCGTATTTTATTTCAGATGCTTACCGCCATTGTGATAATCGTTGTTGGTAAGTTTATGTTTGGCTTTACATTAATAAATGGATTTCAAACCCTTGTTGAAATGCTGATATTGAGCTTTCTGGGTTTAGTGGTATTTATGGGTTTTGGTTTCATCATCAGTGGGTTGGCTAAAAATGAAAGCACCATTCCTCCTTTTGCAAACCTGATAACATTACCTCAGTTTTTACTGGCAGGCACATTTTTTTCGGTAGAGGTTTTTCCGAAATGGTTACAGCCAATATCAAATGTATTACCATTAACGCATTTGAATACGGCTTTACGGAGTGTAGCTTTTGAAGGTCAGAATTTATGGCAGGTGCGGACAGAGATAGGTATCTTATTGTTATGGGGCATTGCTGTTTATGTAGTTGCAATCAAAGTATTTAAATGGGAATAATTTATGAGTAAGAGAATTATCAAAGGGTTTTTTATTGTGCTGGCCGGGTTGTTTGTTTTTATAACGCTACTATCATTATTTATTCCCTCCAAACTGATGGTGACCAGGTCAGTAGTGATCAATGCCAATACAGATAAGGTTTTTAACGAGATCAGCAATCTTCAGAACTGGAAACACTGGCAACCGGTTTTTATACATGATTCAGCCAATATCAGATTTGAAACAGATGCCAGTGGCATGAGTAACTCATGTACATGGGAATCGAAAGGCAAGCAAAATAAAATAATTATTACCGGAAAAAAAGATAATGTAATTACAACATCATTAATAAGAGAAGGAGAAAACGATGTGCTTAATTCCATTAAACTGTTGCCATTGTCCGGCAGTAACCAGGTACAAACTGAATGGAATGTACTGATCAGGTTAAAATGGTATCCCTGGGAAAAATTTTATGGAATTTTTATTGAAAAAGTATCAGGCCAGGGGTATGAAGATGCGCTGAACAGCTTAAAAGCCTATGTAGAAAATAATTAATCGGGCAAACTTATCTTTCCCATACTTACAGGAATAATTCCTGCTGATTGAGTCTTAAATGTTGAAATATTTCCACTTACACATTCATTGGCAAGCAGGGCAAACAGAATCGCTTCTTTGGCATCAGGATTAATACCCGTTTCTGAAGTGCTGGCAAAACGGCAACCAGGCAGTAAATCGTTTAAATGCTGCATCAACAAGGGATTGTGAATACCGCCACCACTGCTTAATATGGTGACAGTTTTTTTATCTTTTATACAATAACTGATTGCTGCAGCAATCATATCTGCTGTAAATTTATTGAGCGTAGCCATGGTATCTTCAACAGATATAGACAAAGTATTACTATTTTCTTTTGCCTTTTTAAGATAATTAATATTGAATAATTCGGGCCCGGTTGTTTTAGGGAAGTTAAGTTTAAAGAAAGCATCAGCTTTAAGAGCTGTAAGTAAATCATTATTAATAATACCCGATTTGGCAACAAGAGCATCTTCATCATAAAATTTTCCAGGAAACTGTTCCTGCATATATGCATCCATCAAGGTATTACCCGGGCCAATATCTGTACACAGTATATTATCTTCATCGGTACCCGGCAGGTAAGTAAGGTTTGCTATGCCGCCAATATTCAATAAAATCCGGTCTTCACCTTTTTTACTGAATAATAAGTAATCGCCGTAAACAGCCAATGGAGCACCTTCGCCAGCGGCAGCAATATTTTTTTGCCTGAAATCGCTGATAGTGATAATGCCGGTGGCAACAGCCAGGTGATCGCCATCGGCAATTTGTAAAGTAGCATTGCCGAATTTGTTTAGCTTATGTAAACTTGCCGGTGCATGATAAATAGTCTGACCATGGCTTGCAATTAAATCAACTGCTGTTTTAGCAATATTCCATTTTTGTAAACAGGCGTTTATCATTCCGGCATGCTGCAAGGCAATCCAGGGATTAAGCAATGTGAGTTTTTCAAGATCAACTTCTTTTTTGCTGAAAACTGTTTTTACTTCTTTTTTAAAATCATCAGTGTAGGGAATGGTTTCAAATTGTAGTAATTCCAGTTTAGTTTCGCTGCCGCTGCCTGTTATGTTACACAAAGCAATATCCAAACCATCCAAAGAGGTTCCGCTCATTAAGCCAATAATTGTACGTTTTGGTTTACCGGCAAGCGAATATAGTTTTTGAATATTGCTGTTCATCTTATTGTTTAATAAAATTCAGGTTTCTTTTAATGCCTTCAAACTTACTTCTTTTAAGCGGAGAATTTTTAAAAATGGTTTTAAACGATTCTTCAGTTATTTCATCCCAATCATTGTTTGATAAATTCAATATTTCCGGAACTGGTGTAAACTGTATTTCATTATTAGGTCTTGAAAACCGGTTCCAGGGACAAACATCCTGGCAAATATCACAGCCAAACATCCAGTTGTCAAATTTACCTTTCATGGCATCAGGTATCAATGCATCTTTCAACTCGATAGTGAAATAAGAAATACATTTGCTGCCATCAATAACTTTATCAGGCAGTATGGCATCGGTAGGGCAGTTATCAATGCATTTGGTACAGGTGCCGCAATAATCTTTTACAAAAGCATCATTATACATTAATTCCAGGTCAACAATCATTGTGGCAATAAAAAAAAATGAACCGCTTTGTTTGTTGATGAGATTTCCGTTTTTTCCAATCCAGCCAATGCCTGCTTTTTGTGCCCATGCTCTTTCCAGAACGGGGGCACTATCCACAAATCCACGGCCATGCACTTCGCCAACCTGTTCTTTTATTTGTTGCAAAAACAGTTTTAGTTTGGCCCTTATTACTTCATGATAATCTTTACCAAAAGCATATTTAGAAATTTTTGGTGCTGCTTCAACTTGTTGATCTTCGGGATAATAATTAAGCAATAATGTGATTACAGATTTTGCACCCGGCACTAATCTGGAAGGGTCAATCCGCAGGTCGAAATGATTTTCCATGTATTGCATGCCGCCGTGCATGCCTTTACTGAGCCAGTTCTCCAGCCTTCTGGCATCATCATCTAAAACCTCAGCTTTAGCAATTCCGCAGTAATTAAATCCGAGGCTTGCCGCAAAGGATTTAATAAGGTTCGTATGATGTAGCGTTGTGCTCATGTTCTGATTGAATAAAAATACAAAGCCCTGTTTATACAAACAGGGCTTTCAGGATAATTCTTTTATTTAAAAATTTATATCATAGCCAATCAAGCCAATCAGCTCAAAATAGCCAAAGCCATGCCTTACCCGAACACCTTTTATGGCATTAGTGTTTGATAATGCATTCAGGTATCTCACATAACCGGACTTGCCGGTAAATTCAAAGAAAAATTTCTTAAGCGGATAAATTCTGAAACCGGCTTCAGCGCCAATATTATATCCTGCAACATGAAAAGCATTATTATGCCTGTCGCCTCTCCAGCCAAAATCCGACCGGGGAATATTAATACCTGCACCCGCTTTCCAGATAAAGTTTATCAACGGGCTTTTATTATTTCTTTTCATCAGCAATGTTTGCTGCTGTACATAATTAATATGCAGCCAGTTTGCGCCATCGGTGTGTTCTAAATGTAAAAACGTTTGTGAATTTAAAACACTGTCGCCATTAACAGGTATACCGTCAATTGTTCCGGTCACTCTCACTGTTTGGCCTTCGGTTACAATATATTTAGCATGATCAAAATTTACTTCAATAGCCCTGCTATGTTTTTTATTTAAATAAAAACCTATACGGTAATTGTATTGGGGAATCGAAATATCCAGCGGTTCTTTGTACACTGCATCCAGGTCGGGCCGGTCGGTAGCTTTAGCGTTATGCAATGTAAAATTGGTACCATTGGGCATACTAACATGAATATTACTTCTGGTATACCATTCAGTATTATACCCCCACTGGATATACATACCGGAGAGTAATCTGCTCTTTTTCTGGGCAGAAGCGGATACGGTTAAAACGCAAAAAAATATAAGGACAGATAGTTTTTTCATCAATTCTCTAAATAAATTGCTGTAAAATTACATTAAGCAGTTTAATCAATTCTTTTTTATTTGTTAATGACTTTCAGTTTAGCTGCAACAATAGCATATAAACTCATCTCCAACTGCTTTTGCGGCAGTAGTAAGCGGTATGTTGTGTCATAATAGCGTATGTTTTATTTTGGATTGAGTTTTGTATCTCAATACAAAAACAAAGAATAATGAGTTTACAAAATCTAACCATAAAATCGCAGGAAATATTACAGCAGGCACAGCAGTTAGCTTATACAGCAGGTAACAGTAATATTGAAACTGAGCATATCTTAAAGGCAATGATGAATGATAATGATTCGCCGGTGGAATATCTGCTCAAGAAAAACAATGTAAATGTTAATTATGTTGATGAAAAGCTGGATGCCGCTATTGACAAACTCCCAAAAGTAGCCAGTGGCGAACCAGCCCAGGCTTTAGGCAGAGATGCAAATAATGTTTTATTAAAGGCAACGGCTACTTTAAAAACTTTTAATGATGAGTTTGTAAGTGTTGAACATTTGCTGCTTGCTATCTTACAAGGCAGTGACAATACTTCTAAATTATTAAAAGATGCCGGTCTTACCGAAAAGGGTTTGATTGCAGCCATAAAAGATCTGAAAAAAGGCTCTACTGTTTCTTCTCAAACCGGCGAAACGCAATTTAATGCGCTGAATAAATACGCTAAAAATTTAATTGAAATGGCCCGTGCCGGTAAACTTGATCCGGTGATTGGACGTGACGAAGAGATCAGGAGAACCCTGCATATTTTATCACGTAGAAGTAAAAATAACCCCATATTAGTTGGTGAGCCCGGTGTTGGTAAAACGGCTATAGCAGAAGGTTTGGCCATGCGAATAGTTAATGGCGATGTGCCTGAAAACTTAAAATCAAAAATTATTTATGCGCTGGATATGGGCCAACTCATTGCCGGTGCAAAATATAAAGGTGAATTTGAAGAGCGCTTAAAATCAGTAGTGAAAGAAGTAAGTACAAGCGACGGGCAGATCATTCTGTTCATTGATGAGATTCATACATTGGTTGGTGCCGGTGGTGGCGATGGGGCGATGGATGCGGCCAATATTTTAAAGCCGGCATTGGCAAGAGGAGAGTTAAGAGCGATAGGTGCCACAACTTTAAATGAGTATCAGAAATTCTTCGAAAAAGATAAAGCACTGGAACGTCGTTTTCAAAAAGTAATGATTGATGAACCAACGGTGGAAGATGCAGTTTCAATTTTAAGAGGATTGAAAGACAGGTACGAAACCTATCATCATGTTTTAATAAAAGACGAAGCCATTATTGCGGCAGTCGAATTATCAAACAGGTATATAACAGATCGCTTTCTGCCTGATAAAGCCATCGACTTAATTGATGAAAGCGCAGCTAAACTTCGTTTGGAAATGAACAGCATGCCCGAAGAACTGGACGAACTGGAAAGAAAAATCCGTCAGCTTGAAATTGAAAGAGAAGCCATCAAAAGAGAAAATGACGAGCAGAAATTAAAGCAGTTAAATACAGAGATATCCAATCTTTCTGTTGAAAGAGATACGTTTAAAGCCAAATGGCAACAGGAAAAGGAAATTGTGGAGAAAATACAAAATGCCAAAGCCGAAATTGAAAATCTGAAACTGGCGGCTGATAAAGCCGAAAGGGAAGGAGATTACGGAAAAGTTGCTGAGATACGCTATGGAAAAGTGCAGGAGCAGGAAAAAATTATTGAAGATTTTACCGCTCAGTTAAGCGAAAGCACCGAAAAGCGAATGGTAAAAGAAGAAGTAGATGCCGAAGATATTGCCGAAAATGTAGCAAAAGCAAGCGGAATTCCGGTTATGAAGATGATGCAGAGCGAAAAAGAAAAATTACTTCATTTAGAGGAAGAATTACATAAAAGGGTAGTTGGGCAAGAGGAAGCTATTGAAGCTGTTTCTGATGCCATCCGCCGCAGCCGTGCCGGTCTTCAAGACCCTAAAAAACCTATTGGATCCTTCATTTTCCTGGGTACAACAGGAGTTGGTAAGACAGAATTGGCAAAAGCCCTGGCTGATTATCTTTTTGACGACGACAGCATGATGACCCGGATAGATATGAGTGAATACCAGGAGAAACACGCTGTGAGCAGGCTTTTGGGCGCCCCTCCGGGCTATATTGGCTACGACGAGGGAGGCCAGTTAACAGAGGCTGTAAGGCGCAAACCATACAGTGTTATACTGCTGGATGAAATTGAAAAGGCACATCCTGACGTTTTTAATGTACTTTTGCAGGTATTAGACGACGGAAGGCTTACTGATAATAAGGGTCGTATAGTCAATTTCAAGAATACGATCATCATTATGACTTCCAATATGGGCAGCCATATTATACAGGATAATTTTGAAAATGTAACAGAAGAGAACAAGGAGGAAGTAGTACAAAAGACCAAAACAGAAGTGATGGGCTTATTGAGACAGACCATCCGCCCCGAATTCTTAAACCGTATTGATGAAGTGATCATGTTTCAGCCTTTGATGAAGGCAGAGATTAAAGGTATCATCAAAATGCAGTTAGACGGCTTAAAGCAACTGGTTGCACAAAGCGGTATCAATTTACAGTTCAGCGATTATGTATTGGAATTTTTAGCCGAAAACGGTTACGATCCCCAATTTGGCGCAAGGCCCCTCAAGCGTTTAATTCAAAAGGAAATTGTTAATCAGTTAAGCAAAAGGATTTTAGCTGCTGATATTGATAAGACAAGACCCGTACTGGTAGATGTGTTTGACGGAACAATCGTTTTCAGAAATGAAGCGGTTAAAGAAAAAAAACCGAAAGAGAATAAGTAAACAGAACAATACATTAACAAAAGTTGTTTAAGTACAACAGATAAAAGCGAAATATTATGGCAATGAAAGTAAAAGAAGTGGTAGAGATAATCCCACCGCAGGATGTGTTTGTCGGCAATCCTGATGCAACAGTTACATTGATGGAGTTTGGTGAGTATGAAAGTGAAGATTGTGCAAAAGCAAATGAGGTGGTTAAAAAATTACTGGATGAATTTGATGGTAAGATCAGGTTTCAGTTCCGTCATTTTCCGTTAACAAGAATACACCAGCGCTCTATGAAAGCCGGTGAGGCCGCAGTTGCAGCATCGCAGGTGGGTAAGTTTTGGGAAATGCACAATATCTTATTTGATAACCGCCGCCAGTTGGGTACTACCAGCTTAAAGCTGTACTCAAGAGAAGCAGGTATCAGTAACAAACATTTTCTGGATGAACTGATAAACTCTACCTATGGCTGGCAGGTGCGTAACGATTTGAATGAAGGTATTGAAAGAGGTGTACGGGATGTACCGGCCTTCTTTGTAAACGGCGAAATGGTAACTGGTAAACCAACTTTTGAAAACCTGAGCAAAGGCATTACATCTGCCTTACGGAAATCGAAGAAAAAAGCCCCGGCAAAACAACGGGCATAATTATAAAACTTTAAAAAGCTTCAATGAAAATTGGAGCTTTTTTTTTTATGAGAGTGAAAGCAGCACCCGGCAGGTTATTGTCTTTGCAGGGTAAAAAGAAAGCTGCTGCGATGATGAATGCAGGTAAAATTGGCAGCTGACTCTGCTACGGTGATTTCTGAATGTTTCCCCAACTTTTATAGAAGTGCGGATTTGATTGCGAACTTAAAGTATAAAAAAATCTAAACCTTCCAACTGGTATAGTTGGATTAAACAGTATTGTGGTTGAAGAACTTGAAACAGTAAGCCTTGTCGCAGCCTTAAAATGTGCTGTCATGGTACTATCTACAAC
>JBATAS010000064.1:0-1816 GCA_049661965.1 Ferruginibacter sp.
CCATAAAACTACCTTAAAACCTTCATCTATATTGAAATCAGGGTCATTTAAATCCGCCTCATGCGATAGCCGGATGATTTCCAGCGTGCCTGTGCCAAAGCGCTCAATATAGCCTGCCTGGTACATGCACTCGGCCAATAGTGGATTTGTAGGATAGGATGTATGCTGTGTTCTTAATTTGGCAAGGCTAAGCTCCGGAGCCAGCCGGCCGGGATTGCTGATCTCCAGCCGGTCGGCGAATAACATTACCTGTACACTGCCATTGCTTGTATAATCCCGGTGGGCCACAGCATTTACAATAGCTTCCGTTACCGCCGCACGTGGTATCTCATACCCTATTGGCGCCTGCACAGCTTTGTCCCTGGTGCCAACCGAAACATTTATTTTAGAGAGTACAAAATCAACCGCCTGGTCCACCTGTTCAAAAACATCGCCCCCAAATACCTTATGATCGGGAATCGGTTTTTGAACCTGCAACCCATGAAAATGGACACATTTTACAATGGCCGTGGGGAAAAACTGTTGCGCCTTATTACCAAAAACCAGTAAAGCGCTATTAGTGAGCTGCTGCTCCTGTAACATATTCAGGTGTGTGAGTACCTGGCTGCTGGCAGCACCCTCCCTGAGTGGAAAGCCTCTTTTAGCCCGGGCCACCCTGACAAAATTTTGAATCTTTTCTTCTTCCAGATCGTTGAGGGTTGCAGTGGCATGCAGGGCAGCATCAAATGCCTTGTAAGCAATCATGCCTTTATGTTGTAAAAACGCCACAGCAGCTTTGTTAACTTCATCAATTAATTCAGCCATTGTATTGAAACGTTTACGTGAAACATCTTCACCCACTTTGCGGATAAAACTATTTTCTTTTTCATGGCGCTTCAATCCGCCATCTCCTTTAATAAATATCCAACGTTCTACATTAAGCGCCGTGGCATGGTTGTATTCATGCTCTGTGGGAGAAATACCTGCAGCATCTTCGTAACCATAATCTACACCCAACAGTCCAATATAAATTTGTGATTGCGCTACTTCTTCTATATACACTTTATTGGGTGCCTGGCTGGCAGCGGGCAGGCGCTCAAATAAGATGGGTTCAAAAAATATAACCAGCAACGCATCTGTTTTAAAATGTCGGTAAAGGGCTTCCCGTTCGGCGGCAAACTCTTTTTGAACACTTGATATAAATACTTTTTGTTTCTGCATTGTTTAAATCGGGTGATTAAGGTATGATTTCTTTAAACAAAATTCGTTGCTTACTTTTTCAACGCAAGTGAATCTAACCCGTTTTCGGTGGCTGATTCAAAAGCTTAGTCGATGGTTTTAATGGTCATAATTTAATTATCGACCTTATATTCTTGAATCAAAATTTTTATCATTTCATCCTGATGTTTGTTCATATTTTCAATTGTCCAATCATGTTGGTAAGCATCGAGTAATTTCAGGCTTTCAATACCCCAGTTTTTCGACCGCTTTATAAAATCATCTCTTTTTAGTTTGGGCAATTGATTGTTATAACTTGAATTTGACCTGATACTTATTAAGGCAAGATTCCCAAACTGATCTTTAATTTTTGAAATTGGCAATTCGTTATCAGACAAGGACAATTCCCAGTCTTTTCCTTCAGGAGAACGTGGTTGAATATGCTCAACTGATCTGTTATCCCTAAACTGAAAGTTCTTTATCTTAATTCTCAAATTATCTATTTCCTTAAGTTCAGGTATTAAACTATCAGGTTGAGACCATTTTTTCCAAAGCAAATAATCCAGTTTGAAAAACCAATAACGTGATGTAGTAACACCCTTACTTAACTCTGTTACAG
>JBATAS010000065.1:0-15447 GCA_049661965.1 Ferruginibacter sp.
ACTTCTTCGGTACAGTTTGCGGTTTTCTTTGTAACCACCAATACCGTATTTAGCATCGTTGTTTTTTAATTGCTGATTAACATAGTCCGAAAACAAATTTGTATCAGCAATAGTTTCTTTACTCAATCCTGTATTAGCATCAGTAAAATCAAATTGAAATAATTTTTCTGTTGCAGGATCAAAATCCACCACGGGATGAAAATTTGACCTGTTCTTTACCAATGCATTTTCGAGTTCTGTTATCATGTCTTGTGTAGCTAAAAATTAAATTACCACGTTTATCATTTTGTTTTTTACAAAGATGATTTTTTTAGGAGGCTTGCCATCAAGCCATTTTTGAACCACTTCGTTTTGCAGCACAATTTCTTCAACCTGCTTTTGTTCAAGGTCGAGCGCCAGTTCAATATTGGTGCGTAGTTTACCATTGATGGAAACAGGATATTCCTTTGTACTCTCTACCAATAATGCAGGATTGAATGTTGGGTAACTTGCATCTAAAATATTTCCGGCGTTACCTAACTGACTCCAAAGTTCTTCCGCAATATGCGGAGCATACGGTGTAAGTAAGATGAGCAGTTGTTCTAAAATTTCTTTTTTGTGGCATTTTAAATCAGCGAGTTCATTTACGCAGATCATGAATGTACTTACTGCTGTGTTGAAACTGAAACGCTCTGTATCTTCTTCTATTTTTTTTATGGTACGATGTAACACTTTTAATTCAGCATCAGTTGCTTTGTCTTCATTCCAAACCTTTCCTTTAATATCATCATTAAACAGTCGCCATAGTTTTCTTAAAAAACGATGAACGCCTTCAATACCTTTTGTATCCCAAGGTTTGCTGGCTTCTACTGGGCCGAGGAACATTTCATACATGCGGAAAGTATCGGCGCCGTATTTTTCGCAAAGGTCATCTGGATTTTCAGTATTAAATTTACTTTTACTCATTTTCTCAACCTGCATATCAATTACTAAAACATCTTCGCCAGTTGTGCTTTGTATATAATCATCAAACATCACATCTTCTAATTTAAACCCAGCATATTCTTCACCAACTTTCTTCAAATATTTTTCTAAGTTTTGTTTTGATAATCTGTAGCCGCCAAGGTTATTATTTTCAATATACTCTTGAATATTTTTCAGCCGATACTTCATAATAAAACTTACATCATAGTAAGTTTTGCCATTGTGTTGTATTGAAGTTTGGTTGTCTGATGCACTAGGCTGTACACTTGCATATAATAATTTACCTGCGCTTTTTCGAATAACAGGCTTATCTGATGTATTGAGAATATTAACTTCAATAGGACTTTCAGAACATGAAAGTAGATTTATAAAATATGAACACCCAGTTATCATCCCCTGATTCAGCAACTTCTTATACGGCTCATCAAAACCAATCAATCCTAAATCAAACAAAACTTTTGTCCACATACGGCTGTACAATAAATGCCCTACGGCATGTTCGGTACCACCAATATATAAGTCAACCTGGTTCCAGTAATCACTGGCTTTGCGGTCACAAAAAGTTTGGGTATTGTGTGGGTCCATGTAGCGGAGGAAATACCAGCTGCTACCGGCATAACCGGGCATGGTACTGGTTTCACGCCGTCCGGTTGGGGTATCAATCCATACTTTTAAATTCGCCAACGGCCCTTCGCCACTTGGCCCCGGTCCGTATTTATCTACATGGGGTAATTCCAATGGCAGTTCTTCTGCATCAAGCGGTAATGCAATACCATCGCTCCATATAATAGGAAATGGTTCACCCCAATACCTTTGGCGGCTGAAACCTGCATCTCTCATTCTGTAATTCACTTTCTTTTTGCCAATGCCCAGTTCTTCAATTTTATTAATGGCAATGCCAATGGCATCTTTCATCAGCAAGCCATTTAGAAAATCTGAGTTTTCTAAAACAGCTTCTTTGGTAGAGTTTGCTTCTTCGCTATTAAAATGTGCGCCAATGATATTGGTGATTGGAATATTAAAATGTTTTGCAAATGCAAAGTCACGCTGATCGCCGCAAGGCACCGCCATAATAGCGCCGGTTCCATATCCTGCCAAAACATATTCAGCAATCCAGATAGGAATTTCCCTGCCATCAAAAGGATTAACAGCATAAGCTCCGGTAAAACATCCGGTGATGGTTTTTGCTTCGGCAAGCCTTTCTCTTTCACTGCGGCTTTTTACATACGCCAAATATATTTCTATCTCTTCTTTCTGATCTGCAGAAGTAATTGATGCGACTAAATCATGCTCCGGAGCAACAACCATAAAGTCAACTCCAAAAATGGTATCGGGCCTGGTGGTGTAAACAGTAATTTTGAATTCTGAATTTTGAATTTTGAATTCAAGTTCCGCTCCTTCACTCTTCCCAATCCAATTGCGTTGCATTTCTTTCATGCTGTCGCTGAAGTCTACTGTTTCCAGGCCTTCCAGCAAACGATCGGCATAATTGGTAATGCGTAAAAACCATTGGCGCATTTTCTTTTTCTCAACCGGGTGGCCACCTCTTTCACTAACACCATTCACCACTTCATCATTGGCTAAAACAGTTCCCAACGCTTCACACCAGTTCACTTCGCCAAAAGCACTGAATGCAAGCCTGCGGTTCATTAAAACATCTTCCTGTTCTTTTTTGCTAAAAGCATTCCATTGCTCTGCAGTAAAATTTTTGTTGCCTTTTGTTTCATATTTTTTTATCAGATCGGCAATGGGCCTTGCTTTTTGCTGCGTATTGCAGAAATAACTGTTGAAGAGTTGCAGGAATATCCACTGTGTCCATTTATAATACTGCGGATCGCTTGTGCGTACTTCTCTATCCCAATCGTAACAAAAACCAATTTTATCAAGCTGTGCTTTAAAAGTTCCAATATTTTTTTCGGTAGTTGTTGCAGGATGCTGTCCGGTTTCCAATGCATATTGTTCAGCAGGTAAACCAAAACTGTCGAAGCCCATCGGGTGCAGTACATTAAAACCCTTCAATCTTTTGTAACGGCTGAAAATATCGCTGGCTATATATCCCAGCGGATGACCAACGTGCAGGCCTGCACCACTCGGGTAAGGAAACATATCCAATACATAATACTTGGGCTTTGCAGAATCGTTTGAAACTTTATAAACCTTACCAGCTTTCCATTTTCCCTGCCACTGTTGTTCTATTTTTCTAAAATCGTATTCCATTAATTATTTAATATTTTATTGCCCTTGTTTATTCTTAAACAATTTGTTTATAAAATTGTGAAAGAAAAGTTATTTAACCCTCAATCACCGACCATCATATACATTTATAAAAATAAATCGGGAAGACTGCCGTTTTGAAGACAGCAAAAATACGGCAAAGCAGCTAAAAACCTTTATTTTTGCCCGTCTTGAAAAACTAAAACATACTAACCCCCAAATATTAAAAGAAAATGTCTCAATTCGGAAAAGCAAGCAGTAAACGTGGTAAACCGTCATATATTCTTGCCATTGTAGGTATAGCCTTGGTATTATTTTTATTTGGCATCGTTGGCTGGTTTTTTCTTAAACTTCAAAAAACCGGCGACTATGCAAAGGAAAATATACAGGTGCATACCTGGCTAAATCCCAACGCCCCAAAAAAGAAAATTGACAGCCTGCAGAGCTATATCAAAGCTATTCCTTACGTAAAAAATGTAGAATATGTAGACAAGGAAATGGCTATCAAAATATGGAATGCCGATAATGATACCACCTGGAAAAAATTCCTCGACGAAAATCCACTCCCCGAAAGCATTGATTTTTATATCAAGGCCGATCATGTTCAAAAAGACAGTCTGGATGTGCTTTCTACTGATCTGCTGACCCAGTTTCCGGGATTGATAAATGAGTTTCAATTCCCTGAAGAGACAATTACCCTGGTTAGCAAATTTGTAAAAACAGTTGCTGTTATTGTTTTAATTGCTGCCATTATTCTAACCATACTGGTTGTATTTTTAATTGATAATACCATCAGGCTGGCTATGTACAGTAACCGCTTTATCATAAAAACCATGCAGATGGTTGGTGCCACCCGTGGCTTTATTGCCCGGCCAATAAATTTAAGAGCGCTTGTAAACGGGCTTATTGCATCGTTAATTGCTATTGCTGCAGTATGGTCTACGGTCTTATTTATTGAAACAAGAATACCAGGCTTTAAAGCCCTGCATGATAATACCAGTATGATTTTGCTGTTTTTACTGATACTGATTTTGGGACTGAGTATAACATTAGTAAGCACTCACCGCTCGGTAATTAAATACCTGCGTATGAAATTGGATGATTTATATTAATTTGCAGCTTCAATTAAACACACTATGAGTAAAGATAAAAAACAGGCAGCGGCAACAGGTTCATCAAATCCGTTGTTTGGTAAAGAAAATTATATGTGGATGCTGATAGGATTGGCTGTACTGGCCCTGGGCTTTTTTTTAATGGCCGGTGGCAAGAGTGCCGATCCAAAAGTTTTTAACGATGATGATGTGTACAGTGCCACCCGTATCACGGTTGCTCCAATGCTGATCATTGCAGGTTTCATCATTGAGATATTTGCCATCATGAAAAAAACTAAAACAAATTAATTGATACCATTTCCGGTATTTAAATAGAAGCGAAGTTGATACCTTCGCTTTTTTATTGTTAAAAAAAATTCATGGATACCATACAAAGCATCATAATTGGAATTGTAGAAGGCCTTACTGAATTTCTGCCTGTCTCTTCAACCGGGCACATGATCATAACAGAGAAGCTGTTGAATATGCCATCAACTGATTTCAGTAAAGTTTTTACCATTGCCATTCAACTCGGCGCTATACTGGCCGTGGTGGTTTTATACTGGAAAAAATTTTTCAATTTTCAAAACTGGCAGTTCTATGTAAAAATTGCTGTTGGTGTAATACCGGCGCTCATACTGGGTTTCCTGTTTTCGGATAAGATAGATGACTTGCTGGAGAGTTCAACTACTGTTGCCATTTCCTTATTACTTGGCGGTATTGTTTTATTATTTATTGATAATGTTTTTAAAAATCCGACAATAGATAAGGAAGAAGATGTTTCTTTTTTTAAAGCTATAATGATTGGTACCTGGCAATGTATTGCCATGATACCCGGTGTTAGCCGCAGTGCCGCTTCCATCATTGGCGGTATGCAGCAGAAACTGACAAGAAGTGCTGCAGCCGAATTTTCCTTTTTTCTGGCTGTGCCAACCATGCTGGCCGCAACAGGCTATAAATTATTAAAGTACTGGCAGGACTATGGCGGTTTTACATCAAACGAAATAAAACAACTGGCTATTGGTAATGTAGTGGCTTTTGTTGTAGCGCTGCTGGCTATTAAATTTTTTATCGGCTTCTTAAAAAAACATGGCTTTAAGATATGGGGTTATTACAGGATTGTAGTAGGTATTTTACTGCTCATACTTATCTATACGGGTTACATAAAACCATAAATACCCAACACAGGGTATTGCTTTCTTCAGATTGTTTCACTAATTATACATTAACTAAAACAACCGATATGAGTTTTTTAAAACTATTACTGCCAGCGCTTATCTGTACCATTGTTTTCGCCGGCTGCACTTCCAATTACGGTAAGAAATATAAATTAGATGACAGGCACACTGTGTTTTACAAAGGAGAAGGCCTTGAAGAAACACATGCCAAAAAATTAGCCGACTACCTTAAAGCTCAGAATTATTTTCTTGATACCATCAGTTCAAGTGTTCAGCTCACAAAAAATAAAGACACTTTTAATATAAACTTTGTAGTAAATGAAACAAAGCTTATCGAAGGATATGAACTGAAATTTTTATTATTTGGCGGTTTCATTTCGGAAATGGTTTTTGACAAAGCACCTGTTACCATACAGCTTACCAATAACAGGTTAGTGCCTTTTAAGAACCTTGGTTATGCAAGCCCTATATCAGCAGAAAAAACAGAATAGACCAATTATCATTTTAACGTTTATAACCTGACCCTGGCATTAAGCCGGGGTTGTTTTTTATTACGAATACAATGATATTTACTACTTTCATTACTCCTTAACTGATATACATGCAAACTGCTTCCAAAAAAGTTATTAATGGCTGGGCTATGTTCGACTGGGCAAACTCAGTTTATAACCTGGTAATCACTTCAACTATTTTTCCTGCTTACTACGAATCAATGACGGCAGTACGCACCGAAGGTGAAGTTTCTTATGTGCGTTTTCTGGGTCGGGAGTTTGTAAATACATCTTTGTACAATTATACCATAGCTTTTGCATTACTTATTGTAGCAGTTATCTTACCGCTGCTTACTTCTATTGCAGATTTTAAGGGCAATAAAAAACAATTCATGGCTTTCTTCTTTACCATTGGAAGTATTGCCTGTGCAGCACTTTACTTTTTTAAAGGAGCTGATACTTTATGGATTGGAATTTTGTGTATGATCATTGCCTGTGTGTGTTTCTGGAGCAGTTATGTTTTCAGCAATTCATTTTTACCTGAAATTGCCGCACCCGAAGACAGGGACCGTGTTAGTGCCCGGGGATTTGCTTATGGTTATGTAGGCAGCGTTATCTTACAGGTTATCTGTTTTGTTTTTGTTATGAAAAACGACTGGTTTGGTATTACCGTTGGCGAAGGTTCAAGGGTTTCGTTTTTACTGGTAGGTATATGGTGGCTTGGCTTTGGTTATTTTTCTTTATCAAGATTACCCCGACCTGTTGCTGCAGGTGCTAATGTAGCATCGGGCAACATTATCGGCAATGGCTATAAAGAATTAATGAAAGTTTGGCAGCAGATAAAGAAAATGCCTGTTATCAAAAGATTTCTGGGTTCTTTTTTCTTTTACAATATGGGTGTACAAACGGTTATGCTTGCCGCCACACTGTATGGCAAAAGCGAACTGGAAATTCCTACAGCAAATTTAATCATTGCCATTTTACTCATACAGCTTGTTGCCATACCTGGTGCATTTTTTATCAGTAAGCTATCAGGTAAGATTGGCAATTTTAAAGCACTGATGGTTGTAATTATTGTCTGGATATTCATCTGCATAGCGGCTTACTTTGTTCCCAAACATGCCATTGTACAGTTCTATATTTTAGGTGCCTGTGTTGGTTTTGTAATGGGTGGCATACAATCATTAAGCCGCAGTACATACAGCAAACTTATGCCCGAAACAAAAGATACAGCCTCGTTTTTCAGCTTTTATGATGTTACCGAAAAAATTGCTGTTGTTATAGGAATGCTTAGTTTTGGATACATCACCGAGCTTACCGGTTCTCAACGTGGCTCGGTATTAGCACTGATGACGTTTTTTATTATTGGACTGGTAATCCTGTTCAGCGCATTGAAAAAACAACAAGCTCAATTAAAATGAAATTATATACCATAAACAGTGGCTACTTTAAGTTAGATGGCGGCGCCATGTTTGGTGTAGTACCAAAAAGTATGTGGAACAAACTTAATCCTGCTGATGAAAACAATATGTGCAGCTGGGCATTACGTTGTTTGTTAATTGAAGATGAAGGCAGGCTTATCCTGGTAGATACCGGCATGGGAGATAAACAGGATGCAAAATTTTTTGGGCATTATTATCTGCATGGCGATGATAGCATGGAAAAATCTTTAGCCCAACATGGTTTTACCAAAGATGATATCACCGATGTTTTTTTATCACACCTGCATTTTGATCATTGCGGCGGAAGCATTGTACAAGAAGGCGACAAACTGGTACCCGCTTTTAAAAATGCAACTTACTGGAGTAATGAGCAACACTGGAAATGGGCTACAGAACCCAATGCCAGAGAAAAAGCCAGTTTTTTAAAAGAAAATATTCTGCCCATACAGGAAAGCGGGCAATTGAAATTTTTAGATGTGAGCTCAGGTTCAGAAAGCAGTTCTTCACTTATAACCCACAGCTCACAACTCATATCTGATCTTTCCTTTTATGCAGTCTGCGGTCATACAGATTTTATGATGCTGCCTAAAATAAATTATAAAGGAAAAACTATAGTTTACATGGCCGATCTGCTCCCTTCGGCTGCTCATATACCCTTGCCTTATGTAATGGCATACGATATGTTTCCGCTTACTACCTTAAAAGAAAAAAAACTATTTCTTACCGAAGCTGAGCAAAACAATTACATTTTATTTTTTGAGCACGACCCAAAAACAGAATGCTGCAATTTACAAATGACAGAAAAAGGAGTGCGGATGAAAGAATCTTTTAAACTGAGCGATATCTGATTTACCGCAGCCCGATGAATGAAGTTAGTTTATGCCGCAGGTTTTTATAGCTCATCATATCCACTTTAATACTTCCTACAGCTATCGGACTTTCCACCCTTAATAATAAATGATTAGGATCATCACTCAGCCAGGCAGTCATTTTTTCGCCACCTTCAAAAATGGTTCCCTTAATTAAAAGTGGTTTTATCTTAATGGCATTAAACCTTCCATACCGGGTTTTAATTTTTTCCTTCCCCATGTAGCGGATGTACATGTGAAAAACTTCATCATCCAGAAACATATCAAAAAGTATCTTATCATCAACTTTATATTTGCTGAAATCAATATTACGGGCATAGTAAACCATACTCACCACATCCTGTATGCAATCAGTGACTTTAAATACCCCCTTGGGGCTTATTGCTGTATTGCTTGCCTGGTTAAAGGTTACGTTATCGTATTTCTTATATCCCCCTTCATCTACATTGCGGATAAATTTGTAAGGCAATAAATTAGCCGTATCTACATAACTTTCATACCTGTCTCTTACTTTAAAAAAATTATCGAATGCAGGGTATGTTTTACCATCACCAACCAGGTGGTATACAGGTTTTCCATTATACCGGTCCAGGGTTGAAGTAAACACTGCCTCGCCTGCACCAATATACATACCCAATGCACTGTAAAAAACTTTCATCCGCACTTCTTCGTCGGCTTTAAAGGCATTATTTTTTATTGTACAGGTATCATCAAATTTTGATGTAAAACTTAAACAGCAGAAACCTGTAACCAATAAAGCCATTTTAAAGTATCTGATCATTTTTCTTTCTTTATTTTAATTCCTAAAATTAATAAACTCCCTATTAAAGCCGGTATAAAAAGGTTTACAAACCAAATTCCGAAAGTTGCGGTTAGTATTCCAATTGTATTTAAGCTGTAGGAAAACAATGTTTTTGCAACGGTACCTCTTATACCCAGTTCTGCAATGGCAAACGATGGAATAATGGCCAGTATCCAGAACATGACAGTAATAATCCAAAAACCAATCCACACATTTTGCTCTACCTGCAGCAACTGCAGCATAAAGATGTATTGTAAAACGAAAACAATGTACCTGAAAAAGGATATTGACAGCAACCTTAACAAAGTTTTTGCATCAAATGTTTCCAAAACGTTAATGTATTTAGAAAAGCGGCCGGCATATGGAAGTTTTTCAATCAGCCTGATCAATATATTCAGTCTGAAAAAGAAAAATATAAAAATCACAGTCCCGAAAATACTGCCGTACAAAAATATCCTCACCCAAAAAACAGATATACCCATGAGCGTTTCAGAAGCGTCCATGGTAAACAATAAATAAAACAATCCTAAACAACCCATAAACATGGTGATGATCAACTGTGCCATCCCTCCGGCAATGGAAAGTGTTACTGCTTTTATCCGGTTACCTTCCTTAACAAAAAGAATGCGGCCGCCGTATTCGCCAATGCGGTTAGGTGTATTTAACGAAAGTGTAACGCCGCATAAAACTGATTTGAATGCTGTAATAAAACTGATAGGCTGCACTGCCTTCATCAGCAACTGCCATTTACGGGCTTCCATGCCCCAGTTTACAAAAACAAAGGCTATCATCAGCCAGAATTTCCAGGCATCGGCGCCAAAAGGCATGGCTTTAATTAAGGCAATAGAACTGTCAATATCAGGTTGTGCTTTTATCTGCTGGTACAAAGAATAAAACAACCAGGCTGCCAGCAACGGTGCAATAAACCACTTGAGTAATATTTTAATACTTTTGTTCAATACACAATGTTACTTCAATTATAAAGGTTGAAAAAATAATAACCACTTTGCAAAAAAAAACAAATATAATTTTAGGTATCGACCCGGGTACCATCATTATGGGATATGGATTGATACGTGTAACAGGAAATAAAATTTCGCTGCTGGAAATGGGGGTTTTACAACCCGGCAAAGTAAAAGACGGCTATCAAAAACTGCAGCTCATTTTTAATACTGTAAGCGGACTTATTATAAAATACCAGCCAGATACCTTTGCCATTGAAGCGCCTTTTTTTGGTAAGAATGTGCAAAGCATGCTTAAGCTGGGCAGGGCACAAGGTGTAGCTATTGCCGCAGCCATGAGGCATGGCCTGGAAGTAACTGAATACTCCCCTAAAAAAGTAAAGCAATCTGTAACAGGAAATGGCAATGCATCTAAAGAACAGGTTTTAAAAATGCTGCAGCAGATTTTAGCTTTTAAAGAAGACCCGAAACATTTTGATGCCACCGATGCTTTGGCAGTAGCTGCCTGTCATTATTTTCAGCAAAAAAATGCTTTACCTGGTGCCGGCGAAAAAGTAAACGGCTGGAAGGACTTTATGGCAAAGCATCCCGACAAAGTAAAAACAGCTAAGTAAAGATTTTGCTTAACCTGCTGTTAACAAATATTAACCCGGCCAGTTTTAATTTCATATTAAGTTAGATAAATACCAGATGGTTATTCGTTCAAAAACACTGCGGTTGGTAATTTTAATCAGTACGGTACTGGTTACCATTATTATTGCCGTACAGTTAATATGGCTGCAGAAAGTTTACCTGTACGAAGAGAAGCAGTTTAATATTAATGTTTCAAAAAGTATACGCAGCCTGTACACCGATATGGAACTGGTGAACGATGCAACCGATAACGTGCAAAAAGTAATTGAAAACATCAATCCAGATGTATACTTATTAAAAATTGACTGCAGCCCTAACCTGCAGGAGCTTTGGGTAAATTTAAAGGCCGAGCTTACCGACTTTGATGTGTACACTGACTGCAGGGCCACTATCTACGATCCTGTTCAAAATAAATACGTTACTGAAGAGTATGTTAATCTGCCTGACTCGTATTTTCCATCCGACGCTGAAAAAGAATTGCCTGTTTATACAAGAGATTATGCTTATATCGCCTTATACTTTCCGCACAGGGGGCAATACATTATTAAACAGATGATGTTTTGGATAGCTTCCAGCGGTGTGCTGCTGCTGGTACTTATTGGATTTGGTTTCAGTATTTTTTACCTCTACCGGCAAAAGTTTTTTAATGAAACCCAAAAAGACTTTGTAAATAATTTTACCCATGAGTTTAAAACGCCGTTGGCTGTAATTAAAATTGCAGCCGATGTGTTAAAGCAAAAAAACATAGTTGATAAACCTGAAAAGCTGAATAATTATGCAACTATCATTAACGAACAGACAACGCACCTGCAATCGCAGGTACAAAGACTTTTGGAAATAGCCTATACAGACCGCAGCAGCCTTCCGCTTGAAAAAGAACAGTTTGATGCCAATGCTTTGCTAAAAGAATCCATTAATGATCTGCAACCGCTTATTGAACAAAAAAATGCAGTTGTACATACTAATCTGTCAACACCCGTTTCTGAAGTAAAAGCCGATAAATCATATTTAAGATTATGTTTTATAAACCTGATTGAAAATGCTATTAAATATGCTGACAACCCTGTAATTAATATCAGCACTATGCTGGAGGGAAATAATTTCATCATCAGCGTAAAGGATAATGGTATTGGCATTGCAGGTGCACACCAAAAGAAGATATTTGAACGTTTTTACCGTATTACCGATGGTGAACTGCACAGCAGCAAAGGGTTTGGGCTTGGCCTGAATTTTGTAAAAAAAGTTATTGATACCCATAACGGGAAAATTGAAGTTACAAGTGAACCGGGGCAGGGAAGTACGTTTACCATAAAAATTCCCCGCAACTAAAACAACTGTATGCAAAAAGGAAAAGTATTATTGGCCGAAGATGACCTGTCGCTTGGCTTTGTTATAAAAGATTCGTTACAGGATATTGGCTTTGAAGTAACCCATTGCCCTGATGGTGAAACTGCCTGGCAGCAATTTCAAAAAAAAGAATTTGACATTTGTCTGCTGGATATAAACATGCCCGTACGGGATGGTTTTTCGGTTGCTAAAAAAATAAGGCAGTTGAGTGATGTAATGCCTATCATATTTATTACTGCAAAAAGTTTACAGGAAGATAAAATAAAAGGTTTTCAGTCGGGTGCCGATGATTATATCACCAAACCCTTCAGTATAGAAGAATTGATATTGCGGATGGAAGTTTTTTTACGCCGAACCAAAAAATTACAGGCTGATAATAATGAAGTATATCAATTGGGCAAACTGAAGTTTGTAGTAAATGAATTAAAGATTTACGCTGGCAAAGAAACAATAACTTTGACCCAGAAGGAATCTGATCTGCTTCGTTTTTTTGCCCAACACGAAAACAAGGTTTTAAAGCGGGATGAAGTTTTGCTGAATGTATGGGGTAAAGATGATTATTTTTTAGGCCGCAGTATGGATGTGTTTATCACCAAACTGCGCAAACATTTTAAAGCTGACCCAAACATAGTGCTGGAAACCATACACGGCGTTGGTTTCAGGCTACAGGTAAATTAATACCGATATACCAGCAAGACAAGCAGGCATCTTCACAAATAGTATAGGCTATAAGTTTGCCAGTATTTTTTCCCGCACTTTCTTTAAATCCTCCTGCGATGGATTAAGCTTTGGCCTGGTAAAATTCAAGTCATTAGCAGAATTGATGGGCACCAGGTGCATATGTGTATGCGGCACTTCCAGGCCTATAACACTTACGCCGCATCTTTTACAGTTAAACGTTTTTTCAATAGCATGGGCAATGGGTTTTGCAAAAACCAGCATTTCGGCCAGGTATTCATCAGGTACATCAAAAACCTTATTTACTTCTATCTTAGGCACAACCAGCACATGGCCGGTCACTAATGGCTCTATATCCAGAAAAGCAATGAATTTTTCACTCTCTGCAATTTTATGAGCAGGTATTTCTCCGTTTATGATTTTTGTAAATATTGTCATGCTGCAGGTTTTTATAAAGGTACGGCATAAAAAAACCCATTCAAATCTGAATGGGTTAAATAATATTTTATAGAAATTACAGTTCTATATTCTCAATTTTAAATTTAAGTATACCGGCAGGTACCTGTACTTCTACCACATCGCCAATAACTTTACCTAAAAGACTATGGCCAATTGGCGAGGTTACCGAAATTTTCCCCTGCTTCAGGTCGGCTTCATTTTCCGATACAATTTTATAGGTTACCTTTTTTTTGGTTCCCTGGTTAAGTAATGTTACTTTGGTAAGAATAGAAACTTTACTGGTATCAATATTGCTTTCATCCAGTATACGGGCATTGGCAATAACGCCTTCCAGATGTTTAATTTTTGCTTCCAGCATCCCCTGTGCTTCTTTAGCTGCATCATACTCTGCATTTTCTTTTAAATCACCTTTTTCCCGGGCTTCACCAATGGCATGGCTTGCAGCTGGTCTTTCAACACCTTTCATATGCTGCAGCTCTTCCTTCAGTCTTTCAAATGTCTCGGCTGTTACATAATTTGTCGTATTCATAAAATTCAGTTTAATCAAATAAAAAAAATACAACGCCTCAGATAGCCTAAGGCGTTGCATGCATTACAAAAATAGTAAAAAATTTATATTCCCAGCTTTTCGATAATAACCATACTCATTTTATAAAAAGCCTCTATCGAATAGCCTGCAATATGAGGTGTAAGTAATACATTGGGGTTACCAACCAGGTAACCCATTTGCTCCTTTTCTTCTGCCGAAAAGGTTTCCAAACGCTCATTCTCTAATACATCTAACGCACAGCCTGCAATAATATTTTGCTGCAGGGCCTGTATCAGGGCAGTGTTTTTTATTACTTTCCCTCTTGAGGTATTAATAATAACCGGCTTTTGTTGCAGCATATTAAAGAATTCTTCATTGGCCATATATTGGGTTCCCTCATTCAGGGGCACATGAAAACTGATGACATCGGCATAACGGCAGATCTGTTCCAGGTTTGCTTCCTTTATATAGCTATGGCCAAAACCATATTTGTTTTTATCGTATGCTAAAACCGTTACTTCAAAGGCAGCTAAAAGTTTTGCAAAGGCACTGCCTGTGTTACCATACCCAATAAGGCCAACCGTTTTACCGGCTAATTCTGTTCCCCGGTTTTCTTCCCTGATCCATTTTCCGTCTTTAATTTCCTGATAGCTGCTGCTTATATTGTTTAACAGGTTCAGTAATAGCCCCAGCGCATGTTCAGCAACAGCGTTACGGTTTCCCTCGGGGCTGCTCACACATTTTATGCCTTTGGATTGGGCATAATCAACATCAAGCAATTCCATACCGCTGCCAAGCCGGCCAACCCATTTAAGTTGAGTTGCGGTATCAATCAGTGCTTTGTCAATTTTTAACCGTGTAGTTACAATTACCCCTTCGGCTCTGTCAATAAGCCCAAACATTTCTTCATAAGTAATTTCAGGAAGATACATAACTGTATATCCCTTTGCCTGCAAAATTTCAATTAATACGTCATGAACTTTTGCAGTTATAATTACTATTTTTCCGGAATGCATGGTACTTTATTTTGATGCTGTCATGCTGATCTCGACATTTACATTTTTAGGCAAGCCTTTTACCGCAACAGTTTCCCTGGCCGGGTAATCCGATGAAAAATAACTTCCATAAATTTCATTTACTTCGGCAAACAAAGCCATATCACTTAAAAATATGGTTGTTTTAATTGTATGACTGAAGTCCATACCTACCTCTTCCAGTATAGCTTTCAGGTTTTTCATTACCTGGTTTGTTTCTGTAGCAATATCTGCATTTGCAAGGTCTGATGTTCCTGGTATTAAAGCAATCTGCCCCGAAATAAATAACATATTACCGCTTAAAACTGCCTGGTTATATGGGCCGATAGGTGCCGGTGCATTTGCCGTGTTGATTATTTTTTTCATCTGTATTTTAGTTAATTTTCTGTTTTACAAATATATCTTTTCTCAACCACCTATTTTTGTAAAAAAATAATCATGACAATCATAGTTGCTGCAACTGATGAACAATGGGCCGAACTGACAGGATCAGAAACTGATATAAAGTGGCAAAGAGTTGATGAAAGCGGAGATTTTTTTCAATATAAACACGCAGATGCTTTTTTCAGCCTGAAAGACAATATTATTTTACCAGAATTTGCAATTCTACAAAAGCCGGTTTTTATACATGCTGTAATTCAAACTTTAAAAGAGTCGGGGGCACCTGCAAATGTTTTACGTATTAATGGCTGGACAACTTTCTTAATACGCAGTAACTGGGAAATTGCCGGAAGTATAAATGATGATACTGTATC
>JBATAS010000066.1:0-7934 GCA_049661965.1 Ferruginibacter sp.
GTTCAGTGCATCGGGATAATTATAGTTTTTTGTCAAGGCAGTTGTACCGTTACCGGCAACTTCTCCCATCTTAACAAAGTTCAGTCCGTCAATACTACGCTCTATTTCAAAGTGATCATTTTTTGTCTCACTGCTTGTTACCCATCTTAACACCGCGTTACTGTTTTCTTTCTTAACAGTAAATGACGACATTTTAACCGGAGTTGGTGCACCTATAGCAATAGTTGCAGTTCCATCATCCACAAACGGGTCGCCAAAAGTATTCTGTCCTGTAATACGGGCTGTATTAACTACTGTTGATAATTGATTATAATCAGGCGGCGTTTGCACTTTAAAACGAAGTGTATACGTTTCGTTGGGCGCTAATATTCCACCTGACGTAGGCGTTGCACCTGTACCTATATAAAATTTCACATAATCTTTTCCACCATTGGTACCCTTAAAAGCATAATCATCGTTTGTATTATCGGTCTGAACAGAGTTTGACGGAATACCTGGTGAGTTAATAACAAACAATGACCCCGGGATGTAAGTTACATTTGAAGGTATTGTATCAGTAACCACACAATTTATGGCATTTGCCAAACCAATATTTGAGCCCGATAAGATATAGGTTAATGTTTCATTAGGCTGAAGTGAACCAAAAGGTGCTGTACCATCACTTACCGATTTATTGATAATGATATCCGGATCCTTAGCAATAATAGTAAAAGCAAATACACTTGGGAAATACTGGTCAGCCTCAGTTCCAAATTCTATACTTACCTGTGTAGCATTAGCCACAATTCCGTAAATCGGATCACCTACCTGTTGCTCGTCAATATCAATACCCATTTGATTTTTAAAATCAGGGTTTTTAGTTGTAATATGACTACCATTTTTTGCAATCGTACCGTTCCAGAAATTGATCGAAGGATTTACACTATTCGATACTGCCTGTCCGTTAACTTTTATAAAATCGCCATTTGGATTACTCGCAGATGAACCAAGAATGCCATCACCTTCCCATGCCATTACCGACATATAAGCATCAGCAGGGCTCACAGGAGTTGCAGGTACATTTAACCCGGTTAACAAAATTGATTGTGTAGTTGGCGAACCTCCATTAAATACCTGTATAAACCCATCATAAACCCTTACACTATTATACGAGACCGCAGCGTTTTCATAAACAACTACAATTGTCCAGCCAGCATAATTTCCACCGCCACTGATAGAACCCGTTGCAGCTGTAATATCAGCCAGGGTATAAGTACCGGCTCCATTATTACTTACAAAAGTTGTTAAATCAACGTAGGCCTGATATGCCGAATCTGATCCGGTTATTAATGTTTTATCTACCTGGGTTACAGGTGCTAAAACATTTACATAGGCACCAGAGGTTCCTTTACGGATTTTAGCTGTACGTAAATTAATATTAGCGTTGCCACCCATTCCGCTGGTTATTCTTCCACCCCAATATAAACGGGCAAATTTTATGGTATTTGTACCTGCAGGCATTACCAGGTCAGCCGAAGAAGAATTTGAGGTCCCTGCATTCGCATCCAATCCCAGCAACACAAGATTAAAAAACAAATCATCTGTTCCTGATTCATTACTTGCTGAAGTATGAACTTCTACCTGGATTGTATTATCACCATTTACAAACGGGCTTCCGGTGCCAACAGTAAAACTATAGTTCTGTTCCGGTTCAAGGTTACTGGAGGCATTTGTATTGTATGTTGGTATCCCTGCCGGCATATTATATCTGCCGACTTCGGTACCATTAACATAAACAACAGCACCATCATCAATTGTTAAGTTAAATTGAAAAGCAGAGTATGTTGCCGTGTTTATATTTACTGTCTTGGTGAAGTAATAGGTTCTTCTGTCAGTAAGAGTGGTACCAACTGCTCCAGTAGGGCCATATCCTAATGGCGATGCTCCCGGACCACCTGGTAAAGTAGCTACATTTGGCCAGCTGGCTGGCTGTGAGTTCGCATTTGAATAATTCCATTGACTGCCCGAAGCAATTAATGACGTTGAAGTCCCTGTACCATCAACATCAACAAACTGTATGTTGGAGTTGTCATTTCCATAAGCACTGGTACGGCCATTGGTATAGTTGCCGGTACCGCTTGTGCTAAAATCGTTCATAGCTGTAAGGTTTACAGTACCGGTGCTGCCGCTACCACTTGTATAAACAGCAGTAGAGGTATTACCAAACATGGTATGACCACCTTTTAAATTATCAGAAAAAATGGGACTGCCATAAGCCCTTATAACCTGGGCTTCTACAGATTGCCGGGGGACCAATAAAGCTATTAATACCATACTGGCTGCCAATACGATTACTCGTTGGGTAAATTTTTTCATTGTCTTGTGGTTTAAAGTTTAATAGATAAATATGCCATTAGCATATAGCTTTAAACAGGAGACTGGTTGTGATATAAAGAATCACAGACACTTTTCAGTAGGTATTAAATAGCAGAATATGTATTTCGGGGATTTCTATGGATACGTGGATGGTAAGCAATTTTTAAAGAGGTATCACAAAGATATATTTTCTTTTTAAAATTCCAAATAATGAATATATTTTTTAAGCTATTTTTTTTATTTAACTATAATTACAGCTTAAAATAGTGGTAAAAAAAACTGCCATTGTACTTATACAATGGCAGTTTTATACTTATATATACCTTAAAACTGTTTAATTGTTTTTTGCTGTTGAACTCTGGGTTATCATATTATTCATCACTTTAACAGTCTCATCAACATAAATATCATTACCTACCCTTTTCAGCCATTGTGTATTTTTTTCTATTTTTTCTTTAGCCGAATTTATAACAACTGTATCTGCACTTATGTTTTTAACAGATAACTCTTTATTAAGTTTTACCAGTTCATCCAGCTCTTTTATCTTTTCTTTTGCCTGTTTCTGATCTTCACTATACTTATCTAAATTTAAAGAGTAGGCTTTGTTACTGTATTTTTCCAGCCAACTGATACTTTCTTTAATTTTATTGAATGTTTCGCTTTTTGCGATTTGCTCATGACTATAGTTTATAACAGCATCATTACTTACTGTACTGGTCCAGGTTTTATAGTCAGCTTTTCCTATTTCGTCCCAAGGCAGAGCTGCAGTATTGTCTTTTTCCCTGAATTTAAGATATTCCAACCTGTCGGGAATCACAATATCCGGAGTTACACCTTTTAACTGGGTTGCTCCACCATTTACCCGGTAGAATTTCTGCAGCGTTAATTTAACTGAACCAAGGTCTTCTACATTGCGATTGGCAAAAAGCGGATTTTCACTTTCGGGATTTAAAGAAATATTACGCTGTACTGTTCCTTTACCGTAGGTTGATGTACTGCCAACAATTATCCCTCTTTTATAATCCTGTATGGCTGCTGCAAATATTTCTGATGCACTGGCACTGAATTCGTCAACCATAACGGTTAACGGACCACTATATAAAACGCTTTTGTCTTTATCCTTCCATTGATAAGGTTTGTCTTCCCTGCCTTTTACAACACAAACCGGGCCATCTTCAATAAACAAACCCACCATTTTTACCACTTCCGGCAACGATCCTCCTCCATTACCACGCAGGTCCATAATGATACCTTCCACATTTTCTGCTTTCAGTTTTTCTATTTCTTTAGCTACATCTTCCGAGCATTTTGCGCCATTGGGATTTGCAAAATCAATATAAAACTCCGGTAAATAAATGTACCCGATCTTATGATCTCCATTAATGATAGCGCTCTTGGCAAAAGTATCGTCTAATTTTATTTCGTCTCTGATGATTGGGATTACTGTTACCGAACCATCCATCCGTTTTACTGTCAATCTTACTTCTGAGCCTTTTTTAGAACCCCTGATTATTTTAACAGCGTCTGTAACGCTGTATCCCGTTACATCTACAGGCTCTTCTTCTCCCTGTGCTACTTTTATGATTTCATCCTCCGCTTTCAAATCTCCCCCTTTCCAGGCGGGGCCGCCCGAAATTAATGAAGCAATTTTAATCTTACCATCGTCTTCCTTTAACTGGGCGCCAATACCGTAAAAACTACCTTTCATTGATTCGTCAAACGACCTTTTATCAACCGGCGCAAAATAATTTGTATGCGGATCCATAGTTCCGGTAATCGCATTTACAAACGTGCTGAAATTTTCATCATTATTCTCACGTGTTTTTTTAGTGGCGAAATACCTTTCTATTTGCTTTCTTACTGCATCTCTGGCTTCTCTTTCCAGGGTAGAATCGGCCTTAAACTTAAAGTCATCCTTGCCTTTGTTTTTTTCCCGGTCGTTAAGCATATCCGAATACCTGCTTAGGGTCAGATATTTTAAACGCTTTCTCCATATATCTGTTCTTTCAGCTTCTGTTTTCGGACTATTTAATTTTTCCCGGTCAAGCTGAACACTTTCATCTTTTTTAAAATCAAAAGGTTTGGCCAGAATATCAACATATAATCCGGCTGTTTCATTCAGACGTTTCAGGTACACTTCATTAATACTGAAAAAAGATACCAGTTCAGCGCCGTGAATTTCATCATCTATTTTAGATTCAAATTTTTTGAACCCGTCTATATCGCTTTGTAAAAAGATATTTTTATCTCCGTCCATATCTTCCACAAATTTTTTCAATACCTGTTTCGAAAAACTGTCATCAATTTTCTTAGGGCTGTAATGTCCCTGTTCCAACAGTAATCCTACATTACGTATTATCCTGGTGTACTTGGATTTTGGATTATCATTATCAGATTTCCCCTGCGACTGAAAGGCTACAAAAAGACTGGCTGCGGTAAGCACCAGTATTACCGGTATAAATTTTTTACTCATCATAAATTGTGCAATTTTTTGCATAGTGTAAAAATAATGGAAAAACGATTGTTTTCGTTGTTACTAAACGTAACAATTGGAATAATGTTTTGTTAAACCAGTTTTTCGGAAATTCTTAAGGATAAACGGCAAATATTACCATTATTTACTTGTGTCAATACCATATTTCAAATACTGTTCCAAAATAAAAAGTTCCCCGCTATTAACGGAGAACTTTTGGGGTAATCGAGGGGGCTCGAACCCCCGACCCTCAGAATCACAATCTGATGCTCTAACCAACTGAGCTACGACTACCATTTTATTAGAGCGCAAAAATAAAGAAAAACAGTACTCCCTCAAAATTACATTTTGAACAAGCTGCATTTAATGCGTTCTTTGCACCCCATAACAAAATTATTGAGCTGGCTACAAATCATATTACCCGTTTTTTTATCAGCCTTTACCGCCTGGCTGGTAATCAGAGTCTTTATCAAATGTATATTCTGGCCTATTCATCCGGTAAAAATTGCCGGCATAAAAATACAGGGTTTTATTCCAGGCCAGCAGCATGCTATGGCCGAAAAGATTGGCAAATTGGTAAGTAAAGAGTTAATCTCCTTTGCAGATGTAGAGCAAAAAATTACTGATCCCGAAAATTTCAACAAATTAAAACCCGAAATTGAAACTCATATAGACAGCTTTTTAAGAGAAAGATTAAAAGATACTTTCCCGATGTTGTCCATGCTTATAGGGGATAAAACCATTAACCAGCTTAAAACAGCTTTTATGCTTGAGCTGGAAAGCCTGTTTCCGGTTTTAATGAAAAGTTATATTGCCCGTTTACAGAATGACCTTGAAATAGAAAAGACTGTTACTCAAAAAATATCAGCCATTTCTATGGAAAAAACAGAAAAGGTTTTTTATACAACTGCAAAAAAACAATTATTAAACATTCAGCTTACAGCAGTCCTGATTGGCTTGATCATGGGCTTGCTTCATCTTCTCATCAATATCAAATTCTACACCTGATAATTTACCTCTGCCCTGTTCTCTCTACATGATATTTATACCATTCATCATCTTATTTGATATTAATATGGATTTTTAGAAAGTACTTTGCACCCAAATTAAATTATGGCTAATAAAACAGTTCAAATGATACAAAAATGTAAGTATATCCTGGTGTTGGCATTTGCCTTTTCTATATCGTTTACACAGGCTCAATTTCCTGGTGCCGGCGGCAACCGCAGCCAAATGGGAGGACAAAATATGAACCTTGGCCATTTTTATGGAAAAGTATTGGAATCTACCAGTAACAAACCGCTTGAAGCAGCTTCTGTTTTATTAATTCAAAACAAATTTGATACAGCTACCAAAAAGCGCAAAGATGTTATTGTTGCCGGTATGCTTACCGATAAAAAAGGCGAGTTCAGTTTAGAGAACCTGAATATAATGGGACAGTATAAACTTAAAATCACAGCTATTGGCTTTAAGGCTTACGAAGAAAAAGCTTCTTTTGATCTGAAGATGCAGGGGGCAAAAAACGGAGACATGAGCAGTATGCTGAATGCGGTTGATAAAGACCTGGGCAATCTTGTTTTACAGGCCGACCCTCAGCAACTGGAAAATGTAACGGTAAGTGCCAGCAAGGCCATTTTTACCATGAACATTGACCGGAAAGTTTTTAATGTAGAAAGAAATCTTACGAGTGTTGGTGGTACTGCTGTAGATGTAATGAAGAATGTACCCTCGGTTAATGTAGATATTGATGGCAATGTTTCCTTACGCAATGCAACGCCACAGATATTTGTTGATGGCAGGCCCACTACCCTTACACTTGAACAGATACCTGCCGACGAAATTGCCAGTATTGAGATCATCACCAATCCATCGGCAAAATTTGATGCCAGCGGTGGTGGTGCCGGTATATTAAATATTGTAATGAAGAAAAACCGCAAAGCCGGTTATAACGGAAACATCAATGCAAGTATTGATTCCAGGGGGCGCCCGGGTTTTGGTGGCGATATCAATATTAAACAGGATAAAATAAACTTTTTTGCCAGGGGCAGGGTTAATGCCCGTAAATCAATCAGCGAATCGAACAGCAGCCGTACAAATTTTTTAAACGATGATACTACTTCGCTTTTTGTACAAAACAGTAATCCTATAAATAAAGGATACTTTGCTTTTATAAGAGGTGGATTTGATTACTTTTTAGACAATAGAAATACTATTACTGTTGGCGGTATGTATGTAACCGGCGAGTTTAAGAATACCGATATGATAAACATTGACAGAGACACCCTGGATAACAATAACCTCTTTGTATCTGACTGGGGTTACAGGGATACCAGAACTGCATTTACTTTCAGGAATATAGGAACCAATGTTAGTTTTAAACACAATTTTGCCAAACCCAATAAAGAGTGGACTGTAGATGCCAATTATAACGCCAGTAAAAACAGCAACTCCGGTAATTTTAATACACAATATTTTTACCCGAACAATAGTCCTAAAACAACGCCGATAGTTGAGCGTTCAGGTGGCGGTGGTGTTACCAAATACTTCACCATTCAATCAGACTTTGCTAACCCGATTAACGAGAACCTGAAAATAGAAATGGGTGTAAGGGCTGCCGTAAGAAATTACAACAGCACCTCTTCTAATTTTATACAAGACCAGAGCGGCCAGGAAAAACTGGTTTCGGGTTTCAGTAACGATTATGAATTTACCGATCAGGTTTATGCAGCATACACTACTTTTTCGCAAAAGATTAAAGACTTTACTTACCAGTTGGGCTTACGCTTAGAAAGTTCGAATTATACAGGTACGTTGATCAGTAATAACACAAGCTTTAAGAATGATTATCCGTTCAGCCTGTTTCCCAGTGTATTTTTAACATACAAGCTGGATGATAAATCAGACCTGCAGGTAAATTATTCCCGTAAGATCAACCGGCCTAATTTCTTTCAGTTAATTCCTAATTACGATATTTCTGACCCATTGAATTTATCAATCGGTAATCCTAATCTTATTCCGGAGTTTACCAACCTTGCCGAAATTGCGTATCAAACCCAGGTAGGTAAAAAAACCAGTTTGTTGGCTACAGTTTATTTCCGCAATACTA
>JBATAS010000067.1:0-6299 GCA_049661965.1 Ferruginibacter sp.
GCTTTTGCCAGGGCCAATGTGTACAGGCGATATGCCTGAGTTAAATCGCCACCATAAAAATTTGTTGTTGATGGCGCCCAGCTATTTGCCCTGCCACACTGATAATTTTTCCATTGCTGCAACATATTATCGCTTACCAGGTAACCATTGTTTTGTGCCTCCACTAAAAAATGGCCTGCGTAGTTGCTGCCCCATTCATCGCTTGAGGACATGCCGGGCCAGTAACTAAAGCCGCCGTCTGGCCGCTGAAAATTTTGCAATCTTGAAATTCCTGATCTTATATTTCTTTCTACCTGTGCTTTTTTAAATTCATTCAAATCCGTTAATTGATTTAATACCAGTTGCGGAAAAACGGCCGACGTTGTTTGCTCAATACAACCATGCGGATATTCTATAAGGTAGTTCAACCGCTTTTGCAAATTCATTGCAGGTACACTGGAAATTTCCAACACAGCTGTACTTGTTGCTGCTACGCCGATAGGAGAGGCTGTTGCCTTCCATTGCTGCCCGCCGGTTAAAGTCATTTCACTTACCTGCGTTACCGGAGGATTCGGATTCCGGATATCCAGTTCAACTTCATAATCTGCTTTCTCATTGCCGGATGAGGCAAGCAGTTTTACTTTTCCGATTCCTACATTCGGTTTCACCTTCACATCAAAATAGATCATCTCTTCGCCAACCTGGCTGAAAGAAACAGATTGCGAATTACCACCAACCACTTCCAGATAAGGGTTTGATTGGAGTGAAACATTTACCTTCTTTATATTGTTTTCCATCGCAAAAACAGTAACCGGCAGTTTAATAGTTTCGCCGGGTCCCAGCACCCTTGGCATGCTAGCCAGCATCATCAGTGGTTTTTTAACGGTCACTGCTTTTTCAGTTGCACCATAACTGCCGTCGTGAGCCGCAATCACCATTGCTCTTACCGAGCCGATATAGGAAGGCAAAATGAAATTTTGTTTTTGAGTTTGATTTCTTTTGAGTTTGAATGGCCCAAGGTATTTTACAACCGGTTTAAAACGGTTGGCTGTTTTCTGTTTTCCCGGACCTGCTTCGTTATCACCACCAATCGTTAAAATTCTTTCCAGATCGCCACCCCAGGCGCCGATTACATAATCAAACAGATCAAAACTTTTTACGCCCAAAGCTTCCCTGGCATAAAAAGCATCATGTGGATTGGGTGTTTTAAATCTGGTAAGGTCAAGTAATCCTTCATCAACAATCGCCACGCAATAAGTCATTTCTTTTCCATTCTGCTCACTCACAGTAAAAGAAATATTTTGTTCGGGACGAATACTGCTTGCAATATTCAACACAGGTTTCAATACTGTATTTTTATCTTCTACAAAAATGGGAATGGAGCCATACATGCGGATTGGCAGATCGTTGATGGTTTGCGAATGTGGCTGCAACAGACTTACGGTTGCATAGACATTCGGTGCCATGCCTGCTTCGGCTTTAAATTTTACGGTGCTTTGTCCTTTCTTTGTTTCCTGCCAGAAAGATTTTAAAACCTTGCTGCCATTCTCTATGCTTATCAACATTCTTCCACCTTCACTGCTTGGTATTGCTAAGGAGACTTCTTCACCAACATTGTATTTTTCTTTGTTAGAAGTAAATGACAACATAGAAGCTGCCGTCTGGTCATCATTACCTGCACGGCTCTGCCAGTAAGGATCATCAATATAAAAAGTTGAACCGGTCGTGTGGCCGCTTTTTAAGTCTTTTACAAGAATTAAATATCTTCCCCATTCATTTTCCGAAGTGCCGAAAGTCCAGTTGCCACGGCCGTTAGATAGTTTTACAGTTTCTTTCTTTAATAGCTTGTTATACTGGTCCTGCGTAAAATTGCTGAGATTGCCACCGTTATCATCCCACCACCATCGCCACTGGATGCGGTAGAACTGCACTTCTACTTCCGATGTTCCGGCTATTAAATTTCCTTTGCTGTCAACATCAACGATCTGTGCAGTATGATTTTTTCCGGCCAGTAAAAAATCGAATGGCTTTTCTCCATCAGGTAATTTTAAACCGGCATAGCTTGTGTACGGACTGTAAGGCATGCTTACATTATCAATACTGAAACTTCCGCCGGGTTCAAAAACCTTCACCATCATATTTGCACTCAACATGCCTGGCGCCGATTCATCAATTTCAAAATTTGTTTTCAGCGCAGCATTTCCTTCTCCATCCAGCGTGCCTTCATAAATCGTTTTGCTTTGCGTTTCGTAATTAGATGTAGGGTTATCAAATTTAAAGCCTGCAAACTTTGGAAAGCTGGTTCCTCTTGCATATAACGACGCATCTATCTTTGCTTTTAAATTTTTACCCACAGCACCAAACAGCCATTTCGCATTGATGTTTCCCGCTGTGGTATTACCTTTTCCGAGGATAGGGTCTTTCCCAAAATCCAGGTTTATCTTCAACCGGTTTGGCATTACGGTCTCCACCTTTATCCTTTTTTCAAACTGTGCACCACCTACTTTTATTTTTGCTAACCAGTTGCCCGTTGGTGAAGCATCATCAGTATTTGTTTTAAAAAGATAAAAGCCGTCTTCGGCATTGGTTTGTACTGTATGCTTATACAATTGCCCTTGCGGCGTAAACAAACTGAATTCTACAGGATGGTCTTTTGGTAATTTTCCCTCTTTATCTTCAACAATAAAATTCAGGAACATGGTATCGCCGGGGCGCCACACACCACGTTCGCCAAAGATGAATCCCTTGATACCGTTCTTCACTTCTTCGCCACTAACATCAAAACGGCTAAGCGCCAGCGAACTTCCGTCATCAAGTTTTAAATACCCACGTTCATTTCCCTTTTTGGCGATCAGTAAAAATGGTTTTCTCTTCAGGTCAATAGTTACAAAACCATCGCCACCACTTTTTCCTTTACTGATAATGGTACGCTGGTAGTCCATTACTTCAATCTCCACGCCATCCATTGGTTCGGTGGTAAGAATATTACTTACCGCCACCAGCAGGCTGTTGTCATTACCACGCTTGGCCGTAAGGCCGATGTTGCTTGCCAGAATATTTCTTGTTGCCCAACGGTCTTTGTTATAATAAGATTTACTGGTTGGGTCATCACGGCGGCTCCAGTTGTAACCAAAAGGATAGTAGGTATTGTACCTGTCCCAGAAAGCATCGTCTTCGTCAACACCACCATTACTGTTATAATCGTTATAACCATAATAGTCTCCTTCTTCGTCTTCATCACCGCTTGTATTTCCGGATGTAGTATCTGATGATAAATACATTGAATACTCTGGCCTGAAACCGATGGTAACTTTGTAAATAGCACCTTGCTCGGTTTTCAAATATTTGTCAATGTCTAAAGAAAAATGTTGCTTCTTATGCAGGTCAAGTGTCTTGTCATTATCCAGTCTCAATGTTTTTTGAACAATGGGTTTGCCTACTCTACGTAGTTCACTATTACCTCCCAGGCTATTTTCCTGTAAAAACTGCGGAACATTTTCTTCATAAATTTTTATGATACTTATGTCAACTGCGTTTAAATTGATTGATTCGAAAGGCAATACCAACCTGCCGCTGTTGGGAAGAATATTTCCTTTGCCATGAATTTTTACCGATGGCATCTTGTTCTCAAAATTGATATTAGATGCAAAGCCTTTGTCCAGCACATCGCCCCAGGTATTTTTAATACCGGCATTTACATTCACGGTATAATTTCCATCTAGTTTTCCATTGCCAAAAACTTTTACTTCGCTGCCATTGATGGTGTAGGATATATCATATTGCCCGCTGATAGTTATTAAACCGGTAAGGTCTTGTCCAACAGCAATCATATCGCTGAACTGCACCGATGCATACTGCTGAGCATCATTGATAGCTGCAACATCAAGCACTTTAAAATCGCCCTGGGCCGGAACAGCGATGCTGTTTTCGCCAGTAACAGACATATTCATCGGCTTACCATCCCAGCGCAGATCTACATTACTTACAGATTTTAACCGCTCAATATTATCAATGGTAAAGCGATGTGATTTAGATGCATCATTATGCTGCCAGTCTATTTTCAACGTTTTGTTATTCTGAAAGGCCGTCAACAATTTTTCAACTTCTTTACCATTTTCCACGTCTGCCGTTTCCAGGTAGCCACTCAAACTCATTTTGTTTTTAACGCCGGTTGCCCGTAATCCTCCATCATTGACAATGAAAGAAGGTTTCACTGTTTTCATGCTGAATTTGAAATCAGAAAATTTGCTTTCAGTTTTTGTAACCTTACCCAGTTTAAAATTTACTTCATACATCTGGTCGGGTTTCAGCCAGCTATCCGGTTTAAATTCAATGGTACGGGCATCCAGCCAGTACGCTTTTCCTTTTACAGAAGGAGAGATGCTGAACAAAGATTCCTTAACGGCTTCGCCAACGCTGTGCGTTGTGCCTGCATCGGCAGCCAGTTTTACCCTGACGGAAGATGTTTTGGAAATGGTGCCTGTGGTATAGGCATCAATGTATTTGCTGAATGCAGGATCTACTTCTATCCATTTGTCTTTCTTACTGCAGGAAAAAACAAAAATGGTTAAAGAAAAGAATAACAGGCTGCGTAAAAAAGTTGCACTGAACTTTTGATTACGGGGGCTTCGGTCGAGTTCCATAATTTGTAATTGGTTGTTGAAGTTAAGTTGACACTGATGGAATCACCAATATCGGCATTTTTTATTTGCTGTGTAAATGTTGATAGAAAAAACGATATCTGCAATGGCTGATTATTCGATTTTAGTTAAACAATTTATAAAACCTGCCTACCGGCAGGCAGGCAAAAAAATGCTTTCAATTGATCTTTGTCACCTCAACGTTGTAAGATCCGTTAGTTAGTGATGAGGACATTTGCTGTGTAAAAGAATTTTCCGATGTTGCAATGATCTTCACTTTAACTTCCATGTTGGAAGGGAAGTCTATCTTGTTTTCGTTCCTTAAAACTTTATCCAGCTTGAGGGTGTAGGAACAGTTATCCTGCCAGGTAATTATGAAACGAACAACCGCTTTCAAAGCTTCACTGCTTTCGGTTTGATACATGCCCTTTCTTTCTGCTATGGTAACAACACCGGCACGGGTATCGGCAATTCTGAACTTACCTTCACGAAATTTATAGCAATCGGGTTGTTGGCTGAATGCCAAAACAGGCGACAGAATAAAAGAAAGTATAAATAATTTTTTCAGCATTAAAATTTAGATAACCTGGTTCCGCAGCAAATCCTCAAACTCATCTCGTCTCCGTATCAATTGTGCCTTTCCATCTTTCACCAAAACTTCAGCAGGTTTTAATCTCGAGTTAAAATTGCTGCTCATTTCAAAGCCATAGGCGCCGGCATTGTAAAATACCAGGAAGTCATTTTCTCTAATTTCGTTTATTTTCCGGTCAAAAGCAAACGTATCGGTTTCGCAGATGTTACCTACTATATTATATATGCGTTCTGCACCCGAGGAATTGCTGATATTTTCAATGTGATGATAGGAATCATACATCATCGGCCTGATTAAATGATTGAAACCGCTGTTAACACCGGCAAACAATGCAGCAGGTGTTTGTTTGATAACATTTGTCTTTACCACAAAATAACCAGCCTGGCTAACCAGGTATTTTCCAGGTTCAAACCATATCTCCAGTTCTTTCACTTTCGGGTTTTCAAATTCTGCAATGGCCTGTGCAATTTTTTCTCCCAGCAGATCAACATCCGTTTCTGCATCTTCATGCTGATAGGGAACTTTGAATCCGCTGCCAAGGTCAATATATTTCAGGTTGGGAAAATGTTCAATCGTATACATCATCACATCAAGCCCTAAAAGAAAAACATTGATGTCTTTTATTTCGCTGCCGGTATGCATGTGTACGCCTTCCACATTCAGTTTGGTTGTTTTTACAACCCGTTCAATATGCCGCATCTGGTGAATGGAAATACCGAATTTGCTATCTACATGACCCGTAGAAATTTTAAAATTTCCACCAGCCATGATATGAGGATTAAGGCGAATACAGACAGGGTAGGAGTTTCCGAACCTTGTACCAAATTGCTCAAGTATAGAAATATTATCAATGTTGATATTAACGCCCAGATCCTTTGCTTCAGCAATCTCATCAAAGTCAACACAGTTTGGAGTGTACAGAATATTCTTTGGTTCAAAGCCTGCCATCAGCCCAAGCTTTACTTCATGTATGCTCACACAATCTAATGAAGCGCCAACTGAAAGTATATGCTTCAACACATTTACATTGGTAAGCGATTTACAAGCATAAAAGAAACGGGCATTGCTTTTTGAAAAGGCATTTTTCA
>JBATAS010000068.1:0-10332 GCA_049661965.1 Ferruginibacter sp.
GGCAGGAAGAATCGGAAACTACACCTTGGTTGAATGTGGTTACGCCACATGCCGGTAAAGACAAGGGTATTCGTTTTTTACCCGAAGTAGATGAAGAAGTACTGGTAGATTTTTTAGATAACAATGCCGAAAGGCCATTTGTGCTGGGATCTATTTATACCGAAAAAAATAAATCGGGTATTGCTCATGAAGGTAACAATGAGAAAATGCTGGGTACAAAATCGGGCCGCAGGCTTACGTTTAATGATGATAGCGGCACCTTATTCCTGGCAGATAATTTCCCTGATCAACATCCCAGAAATTTAATAGCGCTGGTAAGAAAAGATGATGAAACGAATATGACATTGGAGTCTATTAAGGACAATCAGAATATTTCCATCATCCGTTTTAATAATTCCGAATCACTAAAGATTGGCTTGCAGGAGAACGGTGTATTGATTGCTGAAGTTCTTTTGCAAAGCGCCGGACCTAAAATAACAATTAAGTCTGTAGGGAGTGTTGATATTATTGCCGATGGCGATGTGAATCTCAGCGGATCTAATGTAAATATAAATGCAAGCAGCGCTGTAAAAATAAAAGGCATGACTGTGGAGATAGAAGCAGATACTGAACTGAAAGCCAAAGGCGGTGCCCAGGCTACTCTTGAAGGCGGTGCAATGACAACCATAAAGGGAGGCGTAGTTAAGATAAATTAACTTTTTAAAATCAATAATCAATGACATCAACATGATCTATATTCTGTTTGATACTGCACTGAATGGATTATATACTTTAGCGATGCTTCAAAAAGCTTACCCCGATAACCGCTCACTTTTTAAAGGAACCAAAGATGAAAATTTAGCCGATGTGGCTCCTTATATTTTCAGGGTTGATGAAAAGTTTTTTGAAACAATAGAAGATCCGTATGTTTCGCTTGAGGCCATGCTGGTATTTGAATCTGATGAAAAAACAGATAACCTGCTGGCGCATTTTCAACCATTCATTTATAAAACCATAAACGGCCAGGAAAACTATTTCAGATTTTGGGATGCCCGGGTTTTTGAGCGTTTTATTCCAGGTGCTGATTTTGAAAAAAGGGATGCTTTTTTTGATGGTATCAAAACATATTATAGCATCAATATTAAAAATGAAAAAACAAAAACTTTTTCAATCCGGCGGGGCAAACTGCAATCAGAAACAGTGCCATTGAATAAATTATTTGCGCTGCCGGTTGATGAGCCTGAAGAAATGGAGGCTACCAGTACAGAAGGAATTAATCAGAATAAGAAAATTAAACGAAAATTCTTTTAAAAAAAATCAGATGAGTAAACCTGCAGCCAGATTATCCGATATGCATGTGTGTCCAATGGTAACAGGTGTTGTGCCGCATGTGGGAGGTCCTGTAACCGGGCCGGGTTGTCCAACAGTTCTCATTGGAGGTATGCCTGCTGCCGTGCAGGGAGATATGTGTACCTGCACCGGCCCACCTGATACGATTATGATGGGCAGCGCCGGCGTTTTAATTGGAGGTAAACCGGCAGCACGGATGGGGGATATGACATCACATGGGGGCTCTATCATTCTTGGTTGTTTTACTGTATTGATTGGAGAGGCCGGCGGCGGAGGCGGCGGAGGTGGTGGAGCTGCACCAGTTAATACCAGCAAACTTGGTGCAAAATCGGCTGCGGCTGTTTCCAATAAGCAATCGCTTGAAAATGCAGCCCAGGAAGGAAATGATAATGCCGAACGAACCGATAAAGAAGATTTTAATGCACAGTTTACGTTGGTTGATGAAGCAGAAAACGGTATTGCTGATGTTGATTACGAAATTGAAACCAACGATGGCGAACGGCATACCGGCAAAACCGACAGCAGCGGTAAAACAGCAAACCTGTCGGGATATACTACAGCCGATTGCCGGGTTAGTTTTTTAAATAATTGAAAACATATTTTTAATGGGCGACCAACAACAGTCGGAAGAAACACACCAGCAGATAAACGCCAGGCAACTGGTGGTTATGGTGCGTTTTAAACCAGCCGGTGGGCTTGATACAGGCGCTGCCGCTGGTATGATGGGAGGAATAACCAATCCCATTGAAGGTGCTGTGAGCGCTATAGAAAGTGCTGCTGCCAGTATTCCGGGCCTTAATATGTTTTTAACCGAAGAGAAAAAAGAAACTGAATCGGAAAAAGAATATAACTATTATGAAGATTATGCTGCCTGGGATACCATGCTGGATAAAATAAAAGAAGGTATTCAGCAGATGAATGAGGAAAGTGATGTTGAAAAATTTGAATTCAGTTCAACCGATGCAGATGGCAGAAAAAAAGATGCAAAAGAGTTAAAGAGTAAGATTGACAGTAAAATGTCATCTTGGAAAAAATATACATCCTATGTACATTTTATAGGGTTGGGCCAGGGCGGTAGCGTAGCTAATGAATGTACCGATCTGCTTGCCAAAGACAATACTTTTAAATCGGAAAAATGGCTGGTGAAGTCGGTTGTGTATATGGCTGCTCCGCAATATAAAAATGTACATGTATTGAACAAGGAAAGTCTGAAAAATAAAGGTGCAGTTTTCTCTTTTGGCAATCAATACGATCTTACTCAAAACGCTATTGATTATTTTGATGATAATGAAAAGCTGCTTACGCTCATTAAAGATTCAAACAAAAATGCATTATCACTTGCGGTAGGAAAAGTAAAGATGCGGCTTGTTAAAATATTAGCCATTGTATTAGGCGGATTGCACATTAGTGCCGGACCTGATGCTTTAAAAGATCTTGATAAGATTGACCAGGTGAAAGACGAGATCAAAGGATTGGTTGATGACATACTTGGTTTTCTTAAAAAACTGATTGACGAAGGTACATCGTTTGTAAAACTTGATGAGATACCCGATTTTAAAAATATCAGCTCGGGCTATGATGCGATACCCAACAAATGTGCTGATGAACTGACAGCCACGATTAATACGATAAAAGATAAAGCAGTTGACGGAGCCAAAAATACGAACCTTTCGCTTGGCCCATCCGACCTGGCGGGTGTTTTAAACTGTTTATGCCCGGTGTTTGATGCCATCGGCGGCTCTTTGGGGGTGCTGAAACCAAATACTAAGGGAGGTGAGGATCTGGCAAAGCAGATCATTGATGAAGCCGGTGTTAAAAAAGTATTCGCTCCATCCGGAGATTTGGCAACTTATCTCAATATTGATAAAAATTATATTGATAAGGCAATTGAGGCGGCTAAAAAAAATGAGCCGGATATGTCAACAGTACTTATTTCAAAAGTGAATGGATTAATTGTTAAAGCCACCGAAAAAACCAATGAAGTAAAAGATATGGATGCTGAGCATAAGCAATACCTGGCCGAAGCAATCTCCTGTCTTACCTTGCCTATGTTGCCATCCAAAAAAGATTTTTATGCCAAACTGGTAAAACTTATTCCTTTTGATCTTCAAAAATTAACTGAAGAGTATACCGGCGGTAACCTGATGGGCAAGGCCGGAAGTCCACTGGAATCTATCGGCATAAAATTCCCAGATAAACTAAATAAATCAGTAGCAGATGCAGATGCTGAGATGAACCGTGTAAAAGGATACTTTGACAAGAATAATTTTAAAATGGCAGATAAGATAGATAGTCTATATCTTATCTACAATGGACACAACCTTGCCCTGAAAAAAAGCTTTGGTCCTATACATCAATGCATTGACCAACAAACAGGTTATTTAACTTATCAGAAAGCGAAGGGTTTCGATAATGAATGTAACCTGGATGAGAACAAATATACCCGGGGCAGCAAAAACGAAAAGGAAAATGCCATACCCACAACTGAAGTAAAGAAAGAACAGGCTGCCTGACGATAAAATAAAGTAAGTATGATTGAAACCGGACCTGGCGTAATACGGATAGACCACAGGGCTCACCGAAGTGGGAACCTGGAGTGGTTTCACCTGGATAATTTTGATATAGACGGGGTTACTGTTAAACCCCGTCACCGGAGTTATCTGTCCGACAGGTTTGCTAATAATTTTTTACCAACCACAAGAAGCACTGATTTATTGATACCTGCCGATGATATCTGGATATTTTTAAGAGGCTATGCCAGCCGTACCGGAGGCACTGATCATAATATTGATCTTTCCATTCAGCGGGTTGATAACGTACGGGATTACCTGGTAGGCAGCTGCCATATTTCTGATAATAAAATCACCGGTCTGGATTATGTTGGCGAAGAATGGTCGCATGGCGAAATAGAAGAAGATGAAATCTTCCGTTCAGTAGAGGTTATTGCCAGCCACGAGAACAGGCCTCCGCCACCTTCACCTCCGCCAGCTATTGTTGACCGCTTCAGAATGCGTGCCAAACCGGTAGGCGCCGAGGTGCTTGGTGCTATAGCCGATGAACTGGAAATTCCGGGAGGACTTGGCGGTACCCTTTTAATGATACAGATACAAAACCGCACAAGCCGTGATACAAGAACCTACGTATACATTTCAGCACAGGTAACCGCCGGACTTTCAGTACCATTGCCTGCCAGCCCATCGGGCACAAGAGACAGGCCATCACGTGGTTCTGGTTATGGAAACTGGGTTAATTTTACTACCCGCAGTAACCATCATGTTGTATTCTCCGATTTTGAAGGCAGTGCTTCATTTGGTGGTATGGTGGGTGTACAGATTGGTTCGTATAGTGCCGGAGATAATTATTTTCAATTCAGTTCCGACCAGTTACGAGATGTAGAAAGATGGGTAACCGTAAGGCCAAGAACGATAACACTTCCTATGCCGGATTCAATGGGCCTGGGTTTTTCACTTATTTCGATGAGTGCATTCGGAAGATTGATACTGTGGGACTAGACTGGTAATGCAACTGTGTTTTTATTATTAAGCCTATTTGATTACTTTTAAGAACGGCATATAACTAATTCTTTATGGCAACACAAACAGACTATACTTTTTCAGATACTTCTAAACAGGCTATGCATATTGCTTCGCAGCTGGCAAAAGAAAATATGCATGCCACTTACGGCGCAGCACATTTATTAAAAGCATTGCTGCATAAAGATTTTCCGATACTTAAATTTCTGGAAGGCAATGGCACTGATGTGTATTACCTGGAGGAATGGGCAGAGATACGCATTGAACAATATCCACGTACCGCAAAACCAACTGATGAACCGGGGCCTGATGACAGCTGCGATGCTTTATTTAACGAAGCAGATCACCTGCATTTAAAAATGCAATATCATTCCATAGAACCTGAGTGTCTGTTGATTGCTATTTCAACACCAGGTGTTTCGTTTGCTTATGAGCAGTTAAAAACTTACCCGGTTACTTCCGCTCAGTTACTGCAATGGTATCAAACCACATCAGCCAAAAAAGGCGATGGAACTGGTAAAGCAAATGGTATGGCTAATAAACCATCGCCCAATGCAACCTACGAGGCGCTGGGTAAATATTGTATTGATAAACTGGCACAGGCTACTGAAGGAGACCTGTATGAAGTGATAGGCAGGGATAAAGAGATCAGGCAGATATGTGAGATCATCAGCCGGAAATCAAAATCAAATGTTATTATTACCGGCGATCCAGGAGTAGGTAAAACAGCTTTGCTCAACGGCTTTGCTATGGCTGTAAATAATAAAGCTGTGCCGCAGCATTTACAAAATGTTGCTATCTATGAAATAGATAACGGTGCGTTAATGGCTGGCGCCACTTATAAAGGTGAGATAGAAGACAGGATACGGAAAATAACCAGGGAGCTTTCAAACTTCGAAAAACCTGTTTTATTTATTGATGAGATACACACATACATTGATAAAAATAATCCTAACGGCGGTGCCACCAGTATTTTAAAAGCTGAACTGAGCAAGGGTGTGTTAACGGTTATCGGTACTACAACTTTGGATGAATACCGAAAGAGTATTGAAAAAGACGAAACCTTCAGCCGTCGCTTTGAAGTGGTAAAACTTACTGAACCTGACGCTGCCATTGCCGAAAAGATGTTACGCAACCAGGCCGAACATTACGAAAAACATCATAACCTTGGCATTGATGATGCTGTGTTTGCTGAAGCTATTAAACTGGCCAAGCGTTTTATTAAAGACAGAAAACTACCTGATTCGGCCATTGATTTGTTAGATCGTACACTGGCGGTTAGCCGCATGATGACCGATACTGCATCGCAGGATGTAGAAAAGTTTACCGGTAAACTAAACGATATAAAAGCTGATGCAACTGATGAAGAATTCCGATGGTTGTATCATGAGGCACAAACCGGTTTCAGCCCGGTACTGCTGGCCAGGCATAATGAAGAGAAAGAGTTTAATAAAATAATTGACCAGGCCGAAATGCGGGGATATCTGACCACTATGTTCGAAAGCCTTACTGTAATTGCATCAACAGAAAAATCGCAGATTGATACAACTGACCTTAGTGCTGTGGTGGCTAACATCACTGGCATTCCGCTGGGTAAAATTCAAACTAAAGAACAACAACGGCTGGTAAATATGGAGGATCATCTGCGCCAGCGTGTGATTGGGCAGGACCACGCTTTAAAAACAGTTTCGGATGCTATACTGGAATCACGTTCAGGATTAAACAAAGCCGGGCAGCCCATTGCTTCTTTCTTTTTCCTGGGGCCAACCGGTACCGGTAAAACCGAGCTGGCTAAATCGCTGGCCGAATTTCTTTTTCAGGACGAAAATTCAATCATTCGTTTTGATATGTCGGAATTTAAAGAAGAACATTCCGCAGCATTATTATACGGTGCACCCCCGGGCTATGTAGGTTATGAGGAAGGCGGAATGTTGGTAAATAAAATTCGTCAGCAACCGTATGCTATTGTTTTGTTTGATGAAATTGAAAAAGCACATCCATCGGTATTTGATATCTTTCTTCAAATCTTAGATGAAGGAAAAATGCACGACAGGCTGGGCAAGGAAGGTGATTTTTCCAATGCAGTAATTCTGTTTACATCCAATATCGGATCGGAGCATATCATTGAAACATTCAACAAAGGCGATATTCCTAAGTCAGAAGACATGCTGGATATTATGAGCCGTTATTTCCGGCCCGAATTTCTGGCCAGGGTAACCGAAATCGTTCCCTTTGCTCCCGTGAGTATCGAAAATGTGGTACGCATTTTCAATATACATTTAAAACCACTGATCAAGCAACTCGAACAGCAGGGAATAACACTGAAAGTAACCAAAGAAGCGGCTGAACATCTGGCGCATCTTGGATTTACACCAAAGTATGGAGTGCGTCCTTTAAAAGGTGTTATACGCACATCATTGCGTAAACCTTTAAGCCGTATGATCATTAACAGCGAAATAAAAAAAGGCTCGGTTATAAACGCAGAACTAAATGAAAAAAAACAATTAACTTGGAAAATTCTATAAAAAAAGAAGTATATTTATTTCACTAAAACTTAATGTATGGCAGATAATTATGGTATTGGCGGCAACGAAGTAAAAACAGATGCCAGTGAGGCGTTTGCAGACATACCGCAGAACAGAACTCTCATGGCAGAAAAGCTGACCAAAGATGCTCCGGTTAAACCTGAAATTGTTCATGGACTGCAAACTGTTGAGCAGGTTTTTGAACATTATAAACCTGAAGTGGGCATTGATTTTGAAGATGCAGATGGCATGACTAAAAAAGAAACCCTGAATTTTAAAAATCTCGGCGATTTTGGTGTAAAAGGTATTACCGAGCAAAGTGAATTCTTAAAAGATAATGCTTCGCAGAAAGAAGAGTATTTTAAAATTATCAAACAGCTTAAGTCAAACAAAATATTAAAATCAGCATTGTCCGATCCGGATGCAAAAAAAGCATTGCTGGATGCCATACAGGGAATGGTTGCTGAATTAAACAGTAATAAATAATAATTATACAGCCTGTGAGCAATTCTACAGGTTACAGTTTTTGATAAGCAAATAAAACAAAATGTCTTTTCAGGCTAAATTAATTCTTGACGATAATGAATACAATGTGCTGACTGTGGAATATGCCATTACACAGCCTGTGGATTCCAATAACCGTCCAAATGGTCGGGTACGTGGAGGCATTATTGATCTGACGGTTGAGTCGGGAGCCAACTTTGAATTGATACAGTGGGTTGCTGAACATTCGATGGTAAGGAATGGAAAAATAGATTTTTACCGCCGTGATTCAACCAGTGTGGTCAAGTCGGTTGAATTTACCGATGCATTTTGTATTTATCTTAAAGAGATTTTTATTTCCGAAGGTGCACACCCCATGGTAACCAAGGTTACGCTTACGGCCCGTGAACTCAACATACAGAGCTCAACCATTTTAAATACATGGGCGGGTATGCATTCTGAATCATCTGGAGGCAGCGATTCAGATTCGGATTCAATGGATACTGAGAATTCAGTTCAGTTCGGTGATGATGTTTAAAACTCATTCAATTAAATAAAAATAAAACAATATAATATGGCGGATAACATGGAGCAGCAATCAGCACAGCAACCGGAAATGCAGCAGGAAAGGCCGGAGATAAAAAATCCTCTTGAGTTTTTAAAAACGAGCAGTGAAAAACTGGCTAAGTTTGGTGGATTTGATCTTATTGAATCAACTATTGAAGGAACACAAAACCTAAGCCCTGACAGAAAAGCAAGAAGAAATATTTTTCTTACCGAGCAGCAAAAAAAAGCTGAAAGAGAGTCTCTGAAAAAAGCATTACTGGTTTGGGCAAAAGTGCTGGAAAGCAGTAATGAAATTTCCGATATGGTTAATATGGCCGAAGAAAAAGCGGCCAGCAGTCAGAAAGTACTGGAGCAAAACCTGGCCAAAGCTGTTGAAGAATCAAAGGACCTGGAACGCTCTTATCGCAATGTGGCGTTGTTTTTTAAGAATACAGAGTCTGATAAATTAAAAAATGTGTCTTTCATCAATTGTGAATTGGACCAGATGAAAGACCTGGATAATACCCGCTTTATTGATTCAGTGAATGAAGAATTAAAAATGAATTTCGACAGATTGGATCTGCGTAATAATTATAGCATCATGGTATTGCCTGGCTATCTCGGTTCAAACAAAGTTGTAGAAAAATGGGCAAAGATTGCTCATGAACATAAAGTGATGCTGGTTACTGATTTTGAACATTTAGATGCGCCGGATGACGTGATGGAAATGTTTGAAATGGCGAACCTTACTGCAGGCGATAAATTTAAATCGAATGTGATGATGACCTGCAACTGGTTGGTGGGCCGCGGCAAATTTGCGGAGCTGGGAGAGGAGGATGATCTGTATGTGCCGCCATCAGGCGCTTTGGCCGGTAAGGTGTACCGCACATTAATGAGCCAGGTAACTGCGGGTAAAAAATTCGGCAGTATGAATGAAGTTGATGGCGTTAAGTTTCCATTAAAGAAAAGCGAAATAGCCAGCATTGAAAAAATGGGATTAGTACCTATGGTGAATGAATATGGTAAAGTGATGGCATTCTCTGCTAAAACTTTGTTCAATGGCGATAACCTTGGGTTACAAACCTATTCGGTTGTACGGGTATTTGATTATGTAACCAAAGTGATGATGGATTTCTTAAACCGCAGGGCTTTCGAAAACTTTAATGCAAATACAAGAAAAGATTTGATGAGCCAGATTGTTAAATTTTTAGACAGTATTACAGGTCCCGATAAACTGATAGAAGATTTTACCATCCGTCGTTTTGAGCAGGACCCTGTACAGAAAGATAAAATACATCTCGATATTCACATGAAACCATATTTCCCGGCCAAAAACTTTATGATAAAAATGGAAGGACAGAAAGGAGATGATGGTACGGCGTGGGATACCGAATACGACCAACAATAATTTGTTTTATTAACAATAGTGTTCAGTACTATCGCCCCAACAAATTCACACCCTGTTGGGGCTTTTTATTAAGTTTGAATTGTAGAAATCTACGAACGATTACAATTTACAAACTTGCAAAAATTAAAAGAATATCTACAGCCCATTTTAATCAGTATAGCGCCTGCCGGACTTATACTATTACATACTATTGACCTTATAGATTTGGCAGGCAGTAAAGGCAACTATCCATTCGGTAGCGAATTTGTGTCTGAATATTCAATTTACACTTCTGAAAAAATCTATGTATGGTTTACTATTTTCTCTATAACTATTTTACTGTTGGTTATTTATTTTACCTTCCGGCGTAATAAAATCATGTGTTTAATTTTCTATTCCTTAAGCGTTATTTTGTTTTTATATCCGATAATTACAACAAGCCGGTAATTGACCTGGGTATTTATCTTTAACGATTATATGCAGTTTTACAGCTCATTAATTCTTATTTTTGATAAACCACTTCTTAATG
>JBATAS010000069.1:0-9421 GCA_049661965.1 Ferruginibacter sp.
TTTAAAAATTCAAGTCCACGAACAGCTGTTATTGAATATACTGTATTACTGATTAACGATTCAGCTGAATCAAAAAACGGCTCTCCCAATCCAACAGGCAATCCATTTACTGTACACTCAATAATGCCGCCAATACTATCCTTTGCATCAATTGCTTTTTGCAAACCTTTTTCTAAATCTTTTTCTCCACCTATTTCCAGGATATTTGCTTTGATATTTACAGCATTCATGATCTTTTTTGCAACAACGCCTGCTGCAACCAGACAAACCGTAAGCCTGCCGCTAAAATGGCCGCTGCCCCGGTAATCTTCGTTACCGTCGAATTTTTTTGAAGCTACGAAATCGGCATGGCCGGGCCTTGGCACAGCACGCAATTTTTCATAATCGGCACTGCGGGTATTTTTATTTTCAAATAAAATGGTAAGCGGAGCACCTGTTGTTTTACCATTAAACAAACCTGTTTTAATTTGTGGAATATCATCTTCTTTTCGTGGCGTTGTTCCTTTAGCCCCAGGTTTTCTTCTTTCAATATCTGCAGCAAAGTCATCAACAGTTAATGACAACCCAGCCGGGCAACCATCAATGGTTAATCCAACATAATCGCCATGCGATTCGCCAAAAATATGTACCCTGAAAATGCGGCCGAATGAATTCACAGTTATTTTGTTTATAGGTCAGACGAAAGCGTCAGGCCTGGTTTATTGTAAAGATACTGAAGCACCCAGCAATTTCAAATCAGCATAAAATGCAGGATAAGATTTATTCACTGCTTCAGCATCTTCGATCACTGTTTCTCCGGTGGCATTTAAAGCCGCAACAGCACATGCCATAGCAATACGATGATCGTGATGAGAATGCACCCTGGCACCTTTTACTCCATCGCCTCCTTCTATCATCATTAAATCGTCCTGCAATATTATTGCTACGCCCATTTTTTTAAATTCTTCCTGCAATGTCAAGGCCCGGTTACTTTCTTTATGCGATAAACGGCTTACACCTTCAATAACTGTTGTACCCTTACAATATGCAGCCATGGCTACCAGTGGTGGAAACAGGTCGGGGCAATCTGTAGCATTAAAATGAAATGCTTTACCAGTTGAACCAAGAGGCGAATTAATTATTATTTGCTTTTCTTCAATCGAAATATTTGTTCCGCAATCCATTAAGGCTTTTAGAATTTCTTTGTCTGCCTGGGTTGAAAACACATCCAATCCTTTAACAGTTATTCCTCCGGCAACAGCACCTGCTACCAATAAGAATGCCGCTCCACTCCAATCGCCTTCAACAGAATAAGTTCTGAGTGAAGTCGAAGGGGAATTCTGTGAGTCCTGAGCGAAGTCGAAGGACGGATGAATTAAAAGCTTTTGATAATTATCATTTTCAACTTTATAACCAAACTCCTTCATCATCTGCAATGTAAGGTCAATGTATGGTTTGCTTTTTAAGTTCTGCACGGTGATAGTCACCGGTTTGGTTGCCGCTTTTGCAAAGGCAATTAACAAACCCGTTAAAAATTGAGAACTTAACGAACCATCAATAGTAATATCAGCTGGCTGTAATGGGCCTTTAATTTTTATGGGTAGATGACCATTATTTGATTCTATTGAAATCCCGAGTTGTGGAAATATCTCATCGAAGAAATGCATGGGGCGCTTTAATAAACTTCCGGCTCCGGTAATCGTTATTTCTGCCGGAGATAAAACAGCTATTGGTGCAAACATTCTGATTCCCAGCCCGCTTTCACCACAATTAATATTTGCTGAAATATTTTTTATCCCTGCATTCTTAATTCTTAATTCTTCATTCTTAATTTCCACGGCTGCTCCCATCTTCTGAATAATATCCAGTGCTGCCAGGTCATCATTACTTTTACCGGCATTAAGAATAATTGTTTCCCCTCCGGCCAATAAAGCTAAAGCACAGGCCCGCTGCATACTGCTTTTAGATGCAGGTGCAGTTATAGTTCCCGAAACCGATGATGGCTGTATGATTACAATCACTACAATATTTCTTTAAAATGTTTTTCAAGGTCGGCTAAACTGATATACACAATACCTGCATCGCCAATCTTACTCAGCAAGATAAACTGTACTCCATCGTTTTTCCTTTTCTTATCCATTTTTAAAACTTCAAATACTTTCGCATGGTCAGTTTCAATATCAACCGGTAAATGATATTTTGCCAGCAACTTTACTATTTTGGCTGCATCAGCAGCATGAAAATCATTTAACTGTACCGATAGATTACAGGCTGCAACCATGCCGATACTAACAGCGTGGCCGTGCGGTATGCTATGCAGGTTTTCAATAGCATGGCCAATGGTGTGGCCAAAATTCAATAATTTCCTGTTGCCATTTTCAAATTCATCTTGTGTTACAATCTGCGATTTAATTGCTGCATTTTTTTCAATCAGTTCCGCAATGAGGGTTTTATCAACCTGGTAATCATGCAAAGAATATTTTTCTAAAACAGCAAACAACAAAGCATCTTTTATACAGGCGTGTTTTATTATTTCGGCAAAACCATTTACCCATTCCTTAACCGGCAGGGTTTGCAAAAAAGAGAAATCGTAAAGAATAAATTCAGGCTGACGAATAGTGCCAACCATATTTTTATAAATACCAACATCAACTCCGTTCTTACCGCCAATAGCGGCATCTACCATCGCCAATACCGAAGTTGGTGCTAAGCCAAACTTTATTCCACGCATGTACACAGCAGCCACATAGCCTGTAATATCCGTTACCACTCCACCGCCAACGCCTATTAAAAAAGTGTTTTTATGGGCGCCGAGCTTTATTAACTCTTCAATAATAAAATCAACAGTAGCCTGGTTCTTATGTTCTTCCCCGGCCGGAAATTTAATGACTGGGAAAGGAGTGAACTTTTTTGAGTGTTGATTATACACATTCATGTCGGTAATAAATACAATATTTGCGCCTGTCACCAACTCTTCTATTAAAGGGAAATCAGCATCAAAATAATATGATACTTTTTTTTCCGAAAATGCGTAGTCTGTTTTAATCATAATTAATTTTTCTGCAAATGTCTTTCATACTGTTACCGAATCAGGAATTCATTATTTTATTCTGGTGCTGTATACTTTCCAGATGCACAGCATCAAAATATTTGGTAATAAAGTCTTTTGACAAACCAAGCTTCTCTCCTTTCTGAAATGCTCTTTCCAGTATTTCGTTCCAGCGGTTGGTTTGTAAAATGGTAATATCATTATCTCTTTTGTATTCACCAATTTTATCCGACAGTTTCATACGCTGTCCTAATAAAGTCATCAATTCATCATCCACCTGGTTTATCTGTTCACGTAAAGTGGTTAAGGCCGTTATAAATTCCTGCTCCGTTGTACTTTCATGTCTCCATATCAGTTCATTCAGCATCTCCAGCAATCTTTCGGGAGTAACCTGTTGTTTGGCATCACTCCATGCATTATCCGGATCAATATGGCTCTCCAGCATCAGTCCGTCAAAATCAAGGTCAATACTTTTTTGCGAAACCGATAATAACAAACTTCGGTTACCACAAATATGCGACGGATCGCAGATGAGCGGCATATCAGGATATCTCCTTTTCATTTCAATGGGCAAATGCCACATAGGTGCATTACGGAATTCCGTATTACCATAAGAAGAAAATCCACGATGAATCATACCTACCTGTTGAACACCAACTTTCTGCAGGCGTTCAATTCCGCCACTCCACAATTCAAGATCGGGGTTGATGGGATTTTTTATGAGCACAGGAATATCAATTCCCTTCAACGCATCTGCAACCTCCTGCACGCTGAAAGGATTAACCGTAGTACGTGCCCCAATCCAAAGCATATCAACATCAAACTTAAGTGCATCTTCAACATGCTTTGCCGTAGCCACTTCTACAGTAATCGGAAGGCCTGTCAGTTTCTTTGCCTTTGCAAGCCATGGCAAGCCTACAATACCATTTCCCTCAAACATACCCGGCTTGGTACGTGGCTTCCAGATACCGGCACGCAGCAGATCAACCTTGCCAGTTTCAGCCAGCCTTGTGGCTGTTTCAATCATTTGCTCTTCGGTTTCGGCGCTGCAAGGGCCACTGATAATGAGCGGACGCTTATTCCATTTTTCCTGCATTAGTTCTTTCATTGACTTCACTTCTGTTTGCATGTAAAATTAGTTTATGTTGCTTGCTTTTTGATACTGTCTTTTTATTGGTCAAACGTTGACATCAGACCATGCTTCATAATTCATTTCAAATTTTGTTTCGCCTTTTCCATGTATCCCAACTTCTGTCCAGCCCTGCATGCGATAAAATTTTTCAGCCCGGCTTTTGGGCTCTGTACCCAGCCATATCTTTTCTTTGGTATGTACAAAGTACCAGTCCATCATTATGCGGTGGAGCTTTTTTCCAATTCCCTTTGCTTCAAAATCAGGGTCAATAAAAAGTGCCCATACATTATTATCTATCAGGTCAACAATGGCAAATCCAACAATTTTCTCTTCTATTTCACAAATCCAGCCCTTGCCCCTGTTTGTAATATACTCTTCCACATCTTTATCCGGAACCAGCGCCGGATCAGACAAGCGGTTTTCTTTAACAGCATTACGCACAACCTGAATTTGTGCTATGTCTTTTATCTCAGCTTCACGATAAATCATAAAAATTATTTTAATATTCTTTTAATTTTGTTTGCATTTTCAATCAACTCAACCAGGTAATTCATATTTTCTTTTTCAATACTGGCTTTAAATTTTCTTAACTGAGAGATATGTTCATTTAATACATCCAGTACATTTTCCTTATTCTGCATAAAGATAGGCGCCCACATGGCCGGGCTGCTTTTTGCCAAACGAACAGTACTTTCAAAACCTCCACCCGCCATTTCAAAAATAGTATCTTCTTCTCTTTCTTTTTCCAATACTGTATTTGCAAGTGCAAATGAAGTAATGTGCGATATATGGCTGATATAGGCTGCATGTATATCATGATTCTCAGCATTCATATAAATAATATGCATGCCCAGGTCTTTGTACAGTTTCTCTACTGTGTTCAAAGCAGTTTCGCTGCTTTTATCTTTTTCGCAGATAACACAGGCTCTACCTGCAAAAGCGCCTGATATGGCAGCTTCGGGGCCACTGAACTCAGTACCCCACATAGGGTGAGAAGCCACAAACTGTTTACGCAATGGATGATTTTTTATCGCATCGCATAAAGCAAACTTTGTTGAACCGGCATCTATCACAATCTGCTTATCTGTTACCAGGTTCAATACCTGAACAACAACATCAACAGTTGAATCAACCGGAATGGCAATGTAAATGATATCAGCTTTTTTCACTGCTTCTTCCAGCGGCAAGGCCTCATCAATAATTTTAAGTTCCAGCGCTTTTGCAAGACTGGTTTCTGAGTGGCCAACGCCAATCAGTTTTTTTGCAATGCCTAGCTCCTTCAGGCCAATGGCCATGGAACCGCCTATTAAACCAACACCAACAACTGTTACTGTCATAATCTTAATTATTATTGATCCTTTTTATTGCTTCCAGAATATTCTCCTCTTTGCAACATAAACTTACCCTTACATATTTATCACCGGCAGTACCAAATATTCCGCCGGGGGTTATAAATACATTTGATTCGTATAAAATTTTATCGCTCAGTTCATACCCGTTTTTATAATCCGGAGGAATAGCCGCCCATACAAACATGCCTGCCTGATCCTTTGAATAGGTACATTTTAAAATATCAAGTAACTCAAAAACTTTTTCTCTGCGGGTTTTATAAACATTATTCACTTCATTGTACCAGTCATTATCCAATTGTAAAGCTTTAGCTGCAGCTAATTGCAATGGCAGAAACATGCCACTGTCCATATTACTTTTAAAGCGCATCACTTCATCAATAAAATGTTTAGCCCCGCACAACATACCTATTCTCCAGCCAGCCATATTATGCGACTTGCTCAATGAGTTTAATTCCAGCACACAATCTTTTGCTGCATCAAAACTTAACAAACTCATTGGCTCATCATTTAAAATAAAACTATAAGGATTATCATGCACCAATAAAATATTATTGCGTTTAGCAAATGCAACCAGTTTTGTGAACATGTCTGCCGTTGGTAATTGTCCGGTTGGCATATGCGGATAGTTCACAAACATCAGTTTCACATTTTGCAGATCCGTTTTTTCCAAAGCCTCAAAATCGGGAAACCAATTTTGCTCTTTCGTTAATTCATAGTTTATACAAACACCTCCTGCAATGCTAACAGCGCTTTTATAAGTTGGATAACCAGGGTTTGGAATCAATACTTCATCTCCTTCATTTAAAAAACTCATACAGATATGCATGATACCTTCCTTGCTGCCTATCAAAGGAAGTATTTCACTATCAGCATTTAAATCTACTTTGTACCATCTGTTATACCAGTTTGATATAGCCTGTCGTAAAACCGGACTTCCTTTATAACTCTGGTATGCATGTGTTGCCGCCTTTGATGATTCCTCATGCAAAACCTGTATCACATCCACATGTGGAGGCAGGTCGGGGCTGCCGATGCCCAGACTGATAATATTTTTTCCCCGTCTATTCAATTCATCAATCTCTCTCAGTTTTTGAGAAAAATAGTACTCACCAATGCCATCTAATCTTTTTGCAGTTTGCATGCTATTGTATTTTTCCGTTTTTATAAATACCTAAAACCGTGATATGTTCAGTATTTTTCTTCAGTTTCGAAATCAAAGTATAAAACTGTTCAGCATTATCAAACTCCATATCCACATGAAAAGAATATTTAAAATTACTGCCCGGTATCGGCATTGATTGCAGTTTGGAAAGATTAATACCGGCATCGGCGATCTTAGTGAGTACTTTAGCCAAACTACCCTTTTCGTTACCGGTAACAAAATTTACCGAAGCTTTATCGGCCTCAACAACTTCAGTCACTGACTCTTTATGTTTCAAGATGAGAAAACGTGTATAATTATTTTTTAGGGTATGTATATTGGGTGCAATAATTTCCAGCTCAAACATTTCAGCAGCAAGTTTACCGGCAATGGCAGCGGCATGTTTATTTTTATATTGATGAATATGTTTTGCACTGAGGGCTGTATCTTCTGTTTCAACCAGTTTCCAGTTATAATTATCTAAAAAGCCAAAGCATTGCTGTATGGCCATAGGATGAGAATGCACTTCTTTAATATCTTCAAGCTTAACTCCGGGGTTTACCAACAGCTGTTGTTTTATGTGGAGATAAATTTCACCAACAATCTTCACATTGTTCTTTACAATCAAACTGTAATTGGGAAGTATACTTCCTGCAATTGAATTTTCGATGGCCATGATCCCACCATCCGATTTTTTATCGGCAGTAGTATTCTTAATTACCTCTTTAAAGGTTGAGCAACAGATCACTTCAGTATCTTTTCCATAATACTGTTGGGCAGCTACCTGGTGAAAACAACCTTCAAAACCCTGAATTGAAATTTTTTTATTCATATCCTTAAACAAAAATCCCCCGGCTTTTACCGGGGGACAGTTTTTTTATGTTAGTCTGTTTTGTTTCAGTTTATAACAAAGCCTCCCGGTCTATTTGTAAAATAGTAGCTAAAATAAAACCAGGTATTTGTGCTTTTGTTTGTCATTTGTAAACCAAAAATAGTATTTCTGTTCTATATGACAAAAAAATACCCCCCTTATAAAATAAGAGGGGTAAATATGATTGCTTGTCGAAAGAAAAAAATCTTTATATAGTCCGGTCAAAACTCAGCAATCAAACAACCGGTTTGATTAATGAGCTGCTGGAGCTGCTACTGTATCAACTGCTACTGGAGCTGCTGTAGTATCAACTGCTACTGGAGCTGCTTCAACTGGAGCTGGAGTGGTATCAGCAACTGGAGTTTCAGTTTCAGTGGCATTGTTACAAGCTGCAAAAGATACAGATACGATTGCTAAAGCTAAGATTACTTTTTTCATTTTGTGTTTTGTTTAATTTTTAAAATTATAATTTGGTATTTATACCGGAAATAAGAAAAGGTAACCCATCTCTTTAAAAAAGTTTTATTTTCGTTGTTTTTGGGTTACTAAAAAGCATTTGTGGTATTAATAAATAGTAAAAAGGGTGATTAATTCAGAGCAGGATAAGCATTTACTGGAAGGATTGGTATTGAATGACCGTGATGTTGTTGAAGCCATTTATCGTGATAACTACCCTGTAATTCAAGCTCTTATTCTTAATAATAGCGGAAACAGCGACGAGGCAAGGGATATTTTTCAGGAAGCTATGATTGTGATATACGAAAAAGCCGTTTCGGGTAATTTCGAATTACATTGTCAATTAAGAACATATATCTACTCGGTTTGCAGGCGGCTTTGGCTTAAAAGGCTGCAACAATTGCAACGCTACCATAACCTGGTTGAAAATGTGGAGGAAACCATTAGTGTAGATGAAGACCTGGAAATACATGAAAAGCATAATACCGATTTCCAGATTATGGAAAACGCTATGAGCAAAATAGGCGAACCCTGTAAAAGTTTACTCGACGCTTATTATATACAGAAAAAAAATATGCAGGAAATAGCAGTTGAATTTGGGTACACCAATGCCGACAATGCAAAAACCCAGAAATATAAATGCCTGGTGAGATTGAAAAAGCTATTTTTTGCCGAATATAAAAACGGACAATGACATGGATGAATTATTACTTATAGAAACTGTAGAACGTTACCTGAAAGGAGAGATGACGGAGAAAGAAAAAAATTTCTTTGAAGAGATACGTAAAAACAACCCGGCTATTGACCAGATGGTTGTGGAGCATACATTTTTATTTCATGAACTGGACAAGCAGGCTAATATTAAAGCCTTTAAACATTCTTTATACGAGGTTGAAAATAAACTAGCCGAAGAAGGTATTATCAGCAAAGCGCAGTTAAAAGGTAAAGCGAAAGTTATTTTCCTCTGGAAGAAATACAAACGCAATATTGCCGTAGCAGCATCAATTGCAGGAATAGTATCAATAGTTACAACAGCATTAATCAGTTCTTACAATAACAATGTTGGTAAATCAAGTATTACCTACCTGATGGGTAAGATGCAGGTAACCGAAAGAAAGGTTGCACAAATTGATAATAAATTAAAAGAAGATGCTAAGTTAAAAAGCCCTGCAAATCCAAATTTCAGAGCAACCGGCTTTTTAATAGATGGCAAAGGCTTTATTGTTACCAATGCTCACGTTGTTAATAGCATGAGAACAATTTACGTGGAGAATAGTAAAGGCGAATATTTTACGGCTCAAACTATTTTCAGTGATATCAATTCAGATCTGGCAGTTTTAAAAATCAATGATACTGCCTATAAAACAATTTATAACCTGCCTTACTCCATCAACAAAACCAATTCGGATTTGGGAGAGCAGATTTTTACAATGGGCTACCC
>JBATAS010000070.1:0-12245 GCA_049661965.1 Ferruginibacter sp.
ATTGGATTTAACCCGGATACAGTACAAAAGGGAATTGGTTTACAAAACATAAAACGGCGCACAGAAATCTTTTCGGGTAATTACAAAATTATATCGGCACAAGGCAAAGGCTGCGAATTAATTGTTACGCTACCCTTGATCAGCATTACCTGACAATCAACCTTAAAAAAACAGAAAGATAACTAACTAAAAAGCCCGGATAAAAACCCGGGCTATAGTAAAATTATTAATAGCATTAATTTACAGAATAGTTCTTTGGCAATAATTGCAATTGATCAAGCAGGCCCGCAATCACACCTTTATTTGCTTCAAGATTACGGATTTCCATAATCTGGTTTCCACGTAAAGTAATTTCTACCGATGTAATAATAGCATTAACTTTTTTTCCGGTAGCTTTCATAGGTCTCCAACCTTTACGCAAAGATGGAATGGTTTTAGAATGAGTACCGGAGATTTTAACTTTTGCCCTGAAGGATTCACCGTCAGTTGATAAATCTACTATTCTGAATTTTGCATCAGGCATACCTTCTTTAATCCGCCTGTATATTTCAATGTATTCATCACGCTTTACTGTTTGCTTTAAAACAACAGAAGAAAAATTTCCTGCCAAACACTCCTGAGCTTCTTCCATCTTTTGTTTTTCAATCGCACTAAATACATCCTGAATTACATCGTAATCCTGATAATTCATAACATTCATCATATATTGTATAGTTTTATGTGAGAAAAGGGCGGAAATACCGCAATCACCCTATTATACAATATTTTTTTTTGATAACCAAAAATAAACTCAACTAATTTGTAATTATATTTATATCAATCAGCACAAATTAATTATCCAAAACACTTTTAACCCGATAATTATTAGGTATCTGGTGCTTGTAAAAAATAAACGACTAAATTTAGAACTTTGCATTGTTTCCCTGTTTTGGTAAACAATTCTATTTAAGTTGAGCTTATGAGATTGAAATTTCTGTCATTTCTGTTTGTATTCCTGTTTGCGATGTCGGCATTGGCACAAAAGCAAAAGGCGGACAGCCTTATTAATTTATTAGCTGTTGAAAAAACTGATACCGGTAAAGTTAATCTTATGTGGGAGCTTACAGGTATCATGAATATGTATGACCCTGATAAAGCGCTCACATATGCCCAACAAGCATTGGCACTGGCAACCGAAATAAAATATGCGGATGGCAAGTCAAAAGCTTTGGGGTCCTTAGCCAATACTTTCAGAAAACTGGGTAATTATTCAAAAGCGTTAGAGTTTAATTTCCGAAAACTGCAATTAGAAGAGAAAGGGAATAACCCTACGAACCTGGCTTTTGTTTTAATGAATATTGGTATTGTTTACCGTTACCAGGAAGAATATGAAAATGCACTTCTGTATTATTATAAATCAGACTCAGTGATTAAAAGATATAACCTTGAAGATTTAAAATATTACATCTTTATGAATCTGGGTGATATTTATGACAGGATGAATACAACTGACTCATCGTTCAATTATTTCAACAAAGCACTTATTGTTTCAACTAACCTTAAGAATGATGATTACATTGGGAATGCGATGACAGGCCTGGGCCATACATATTTAAAAATGAACAATGCCGAATTTTCTTTACTTAACTATCATACAGCTATTCAACATCTGCTCATCAGTAATAACGATGAAGTTCTTTGTGAAGCATACCTTGGATTAGCCAATTTGTACCGGCAAAAACTTAATAAGACTGATTCGGCAGTTTATTATGCAAAACTTTCGGTTAACCTGGCCCAAAAAGATGGCTTTATGAACTGGCAACTGGATGCAACTAAATTTCTTACGGGGCTATATAAGGAAGAAAATAATGTAGATAGTGCTTTTTTATACCTAACTAAATTACAAGAGTTAAATGATACTTTAAACAGTAAAGAAAAAATAAGGCAGATACAACTGTTATCAAGTAATGAAAACCTTCGACAACTTGAAATAGCGGAAAGCAAACGAATTGCAAAAAAAGAACGTAAGCAACAATTGCAATACCTGTTCATCGGTATATTTATTCCCGGCTTCTTTATTATAACGCTTCTCCTGAGCCGGATAAAGATTCATAGCCGGATAATAAAAATATTGGGGGTACTGTCGCTATTAATTTTATTTGAATACCTCCTGCTGTTACTGCACCCAACAGTTGCAGAACTTACCAACCATACCCCTGTTATAGAAATGCTCATATTCGTTTCAATTGCAGCCATATTAATCCCGGGTCACCATCGCTTTGAGGCCTGGTTATTAGAAAAATTGACCCATAAAAAAGGGGCAATTAAAATGAAAAAAGTAAAATTTAAAGCTAAGGATCCTTCAACCTGATTCCCCGGCCTGTACTATTTTAATTTCCTCCTGGAGTAGGTCTGATATCTGCTGTATCTTTTGGCTGAACTGCAGATGTATCTACAGGTTGAACCGGAGTTTCGATAGTTGGTTCAGGAGTTGGTTCTGCTTCTTTACTTTCACTATTACAACTAACAACAGCAAAAGAAATAAATAAGATGCCTGCAAGAATAACTGAAAGCCTGGTTTTGGTGTTTTTGTTCATGATGTTTAGAGTTTTAGAGTATAATTATACTATTAAAAATTAAGAATTACAAATCAAAAGCAAATGACCGGCACCAGTGCCGGTCATTTGCTTTTGAGATATCACTTACTGTTGTTTATTCTTCAGGGGTACTATTCCGGCCATCTCACTTATCACATTTACCAAATCTGAGCCGGCAGGAACAACAAATTTAGTGTTTTCACTCATTGCCTTTTCTACCGCTTCAAGTTTACGTAATACCTGAGCATTGCCAATAAAATATTCTTCTGCTGCTTCATTTACCATTTTAATAGCCTCGGCTTCACCCTCCGCTTTTAATATTTGTGCCCTTTTACTGCCCTCAGCTTCTTTAATTCTTGCACGTTTTTCTCCATCCGCAACAGTTTCCCTGGCTGTGGCATAATCAATAGCTGCAATTTTTTCATTTTCAGCTTTTACTACTTTGTTCATAGTTTCCTGTACATCACCCGGTGGATCAATCTGCTTCAGTTCTGTTCTGATTACATCAATACCCCAGGTTTTGGTTTCTTCCAGCAGGGTTTTATGAAGTTCTGCATTAATTTTTCCTCTTTCGCTATTGGCACTTTTTAATGTTAAGGTTCCAATAATGTTCCGCAATGTAGTACGGGCCAGGTTTACAATCTGCCATTCGTATTTATTTACATTGTATTGCGATGCTTTCACACTTTCTTCATCTGATATTACCCTGAAATAAACCTGGGCATCAACTGATGCATTCAGATTATCATTGGTGATGATCTCCTGCGCCTGTGCATCAACCATCTGTTCGGTAACATTTACCATATACATCTTGTCAATAAACGGAATAATCCAGTGAAATCCGGGATTGGCAAAACGTCGGTATTTTCCCAGTCGCTCAATAAGAGCCCGTTGCGTAGGCCTTACTATTTTTACACCTAAAGCAAAAAATAAAAGCACTCCTGCAATTATGTAAAGTATTTCCTTGTCCATAATAATGTTTTTTAAATTACTAAATAAAATGATTCACGATTCTTATCTCTGAAACTTTAAATACTTAATCAAATTTCAGGATCAGCCGTTTTCTGGAAATTACGATTTAATTGGCATATTTCGGTTTCTGATTTCCACGAGGTTGATAAACGCAAACAGGTCCGTAAAACCAGACCTGTTTTCATAAAATTGCAGTTATGTTTTATTCTGCATAAAGCTGGTTGAACAAAAACCTGAAAGTTCCCTGTGCCTGAGCCCTGAAAGTGATTTCGGGGCCAAAAGCATACAGTTTGCCTTTTTTAACTGATGCTTCAAAAGCTGTTATCCCGTTTTTAAGGTAGGCCCATCCCCATGACCAGCCGCTCCTTAGCGGATTATCGTTTCCAAACCATGCTAATGGCTTTATTACTCCGCTGGTTACAGCATCAGGGTTTAATTTAAAGACAGGACTGTTATCAAAATAAATATCGGTTTGCTTTTTAAAACCCGAAGCAGCAATCTGATTATTATCGACAGTTACACTCAATACACTGCCTGGCGTATAATACTTATCCCGGCTTAATGATTTCTCTTCCCCATTTTCAATATCAATCATTGCATTAGCTACCGGTAATTTAAAATGATAGGCCAGTTGGGTACTACTTCCTATTGTAATAATATGCCCGCCCTCTTCTGCAAATTTCTGCAATTGAGGAATTGATTTTTCAGCAGTAATTCTTCCGATGGTATTTTTATATTCGTCTGGTATCTTTTCTTCATCAGGCATCCCTCTTGTACTACTGCGACTGTCAATTGAAGGAATTGCTCCCCCCACAAAAACAATTACATCGTATTTAGACCGAAGGTTTCCTGCATCAATTTCTTTAGCATATATCACATCAAACGAATAGTTATATTGCTCCATTATCCATCTTACCCATCCCGAAGACATTGAGCCACCATAAGTATCCCACAGTGCAATTTTTGCTTTCTTGATTTTTGACAACGACTTTGGCTTTTGATTTACAGCAATAAACTCAACCTTGTTTTCAGCCACGGTTTTATCAATAATTGATTTCGTTTTTGTACCCGGCGAAACATAAAACGAACCGTTAGCATAACTTGCCCCCGCGTTAACATCTGTCATACGGTACACATCAATACCTTCATTAATTAAATTGTTTACTGCTTTATATGATTGGTTAGATCTGGCATCCAGTACGTAACCAGCCGGAGAGTTTTTTACCGGGGTACCTGAAAGTTTTATTATTTCACCAAGAGGATTATTTTGAAATGGTCCTTCAAATCCTTCCATTATCCTGTCAAACTGAACGCCCATTTGATAAGCTAAAGTCCAGCCAGCAGCATCATACGGAGGAACCGGCGGACCGCCGGGATATTGAAAATCATTGGGATGATCCTGTGGTTCAAACATATCCAGCACATGAGGCCTGAAGGCCTGGTTGGTTTTAACAATGTATGAATTAGCTGGATAATTTTTTCCTGCTACTGTGAATGCTGCTGTAGCTTTTTGCACAGCAATTCCTGTTTTAATCAATGCATTTAAAAATTCTATAGCTGTTCCAAAGTCAGGTTGATTGGAGGGAATGATATAGCCCCGGGCATCTTTAAGGGCATTATCATACATAACACTATCGTAAAATTTAACAGGTACACTGGCAAAACCACGTCCTGTTCCGGCTACCGTTTTTACCCGTTTTAACGAGTCCTGGTACAGCTTATTTATAGCATCTATTTTAGATGGAGATAATGACCAGGTATCCCTGTTACCTTTATCAATTGAGTTTTTTCCCATCAAATAAATATTCATCAACAGTTCATCCCTATGTCTTGATGCATAATTTAAAACTGCGTAGTTTAATGAAACCGAATAGTCTATTGACTGACGAAAAAGCCATTTTTGCGGAACTACCGGATTAGGTGTAGCGCCATTAGGTATCAGCCTGGATGTTACTAATGGAATATTTGATGGGTTCGGGCTCCCTACAATTTCAGTAAGTAACCCAATCATGTTGTGAAAATATGTAGTGGTACGAAGCCCTCCATTATACCAGGTTGAAAATACAGAGCCTGACTTACTGGTATAACCCGGTTTGGCCTCAGCATTCAACCGGTTTTGCATAGCTGCACCTATCGCATCAAGTCCGGTAATGATTAAAGGATCAAAAACATAATTAAAAGGGTCACGGTAAGGAGCGCCGGCTACAATTGAGCCTGCAGGCCCGCTTTGGTGATGATTATACATGATCTGTGGTATCCACTCAACAAATAATTGCCGCCCGATATTCTGTGTTTCTTTCATATTGAGCATAAAAAAATCACGGTTATTATCGTGTCCCACATATTTTTGATACAATTTTGGTAAACCCGATAATGACCTTTTCTCAGGGTTAGGTTCTCTCATATACCAGTTGCTTACAAGCTCCTGCCCATCAGGGTTTGCATGAGTCATCAAAATAATTACATCATCCAGTATGCGTTTGGTTTCATCATCATTACGGCTAAGTAACTGGTAAGCAGTTTCAATCAATTGATGAATGCCTACTGTTTCGGTTGCTTGTAAGCCTCCATCAATCCATACAACGGCTTTTCCTTCTTTTGCCAATTGCTTTGCTTCTTCTGAAGTGATGCCTGCAGCATTTCCAAGTTTTTGGGAAATAGTTTTAAATTTCTCCAGCGTTTTATGGTTTTCGGGTGATGTAACGATCATCATAAACTGATCCCTGCCCTCTTCCGTTTTTCCAATAACAGTATATTTTGCCCTGTTTGATGAGGCAGCCAGTTTTTTAAAATAAGCTTCGGTTTGTGTAAACGTGGTTAGTTGGTAATTATCACCAATGGAGAAACCAAAATGTTCTTTTGGTGAAGGGATTGTTTGCGCTGCCACAGTAAGTACGCAAAAACTAATTATAGTTAACAGCAGGTAGATTTTTCTATGCAGCATATATTTATAGAATTTGAAAGTCTAAAATAATGAATTCCATCTGGTAAAACCGATGTTTACTTAGATCGTACAGAATTATTTTTCTACTACGGGATATAATTACCAAATATTGTATATTTCATTATCAACTTTCAGTCTTTTTCAAATCATTTGCCTAACAATACCAAAATACTAAATTTTACCCCTTTGCGATTCAAAAAAGTATCGTACTATTTGGGCTTTTTGTTTATTTTAATAGGAATTATTGTATTGATGGGATGGATTACGGGTATTGAAAGGCTAAAAGTTTTATGGCCCGGATTTATCAGCGTTAAAGTGAATACTGCCATTGGTTTTTTGTTGAGTGGCGCCATCATTTTATTCAGCCACAATAAGGAAAAGAAAAAAACTACCGAACTCCTCATTTCCATTTTTGCAATTATTCTTTTTTTATCAGGCTTACTTACTTTGCTCGAATATAATTTCAATTATGACTTTGGAATTGACGAGTTGTTTTTTAAAGATTCGCCGGTAACAACGGGAACATTATACCCGGGCAGGCAAACACCTTTAAATTCACTTTTCTTTTTACTTTTTGGATTGTCCTTTTTCCCGTACTTGCGCAGAATAAAACAACCTGCGGCTACGCAAATTGTAAATCTGCTGATTGCCACATTAGCATTCATGACCTTTGTTACCTACTCTTTCAGCACCGACAATGCTTATGAAAATTATAGTTACCTTATCAATTCTTTTCAGAGTTCATTCTCTTTTATTTTTTTGGCGTTTGCGGCAATTTTCTTAAGGCCCCAAGAAGGCCTGATGAAGATCATCAGCAGCAATACCATTGGCGGAAAATTATTCAGAAAAAATTTTACGTTTTGTCTGATTGTTTTTCTGTTATTGGGCTGGCTTATTTTTAAAGGTGAGCATGCTGGGTTATATATTTCGGAATTTGGCATCTCCGTTTTTATTATCAGCTCGGTAGTCGTCTTTACAACACTGCTTTTTAAAACCTCATTAAATTTAACTGCCAGGGAAAAAGAGCAACAGGAAACTGAAACAGCACTATCGGCAAGTGAAGAAAAATACAGAACGCTTATTGAACAGGCATCGGATGCTATATTAATTGTAAACGAATCGCTGCAGTACGTAGAGGTTAACAACAGAGCCACCGGTTTATTCGGTTATAGCCGGGAAGAATTTTTAGACCTTAATGTTTCCGATATTACAGTCATTAAAAAAGATGAATCGCCGCTCCGGTTTTCTGATTTGAAAGGAGATACTTCATTGATCCTTGAACGGAATTTCCTGTGCAAGGATGGAACGATACTACCGGTAGAAATTAGCGGCAGCAAAATGGTCAGTGGGAATTACCTCACTATTGTCAGAGATATTTCTGAAAGAAAAAAGATGGAAAGAATCATCTCAGGCGAACGGCAGGTTTTAGAAATGATTGCAACGGGGGTTGAGATAGGTGAAATACTGAAAACAATTATATTCAATTACGAGGCTCTTGCACAGCATGCAACCTGTTCTATATTGTTGCTGAATGATAAACGAACAAAATTTAAGATGGTAATAGGGCCTGGATTGCCGGATGCGTACAACAAGATGTTGGTTGGCTTTCCTGTTGGGCCCGAGAGTGGTTCTTGCGGCACAGCGGCCTTCCGCAAAGAAATGGTGATCGTATCTGATATTGATACAGACCCCTTATGGGCAAAATATACAATGTACCTGGCTGATTTCAATCTAAAAGCCTGTTGGTCCTGTCCTATTCTGGATAAGAATGATGATGTGCTGGGTACGTTTGCCATTTACTATAATGAAATACGTAGTCCGGATTCGGATGATATAGGGCTGATTGAACGTGCCGTAAGCCAGACAAAGATTGCGTTGGTTCGTCACTACAATGAGATAATAATTAAAGACAACGAAGAAAAATTTTTAAAGGTATTTCATAACAAAGGATTTGCTTTTGCAATTTTAAATCAGGACCGGCAATATATTGAAGTAAACGAATCGTTCGAGAACCTGATAGAATATACCCGGCAAGACCTAATTGGTAAAACCAGCGCAGAAGTAGGTATAGATAGTTTGGAATTTGTTCAGCGCAGAGACGAACTGGTTATAAAATTATTTACCGAAGGAAAGATTGAAAATGTAAAAATTGAATTTGAATCCAGATCAGGAAAAGAAAAAGCGATCCTGATGTCGGTACATGGTATTAACCTGAACAACAGTCAGCACTGGCTTTTATCGATGGTTGATATTACGGAAAAGAACAAGACAGAGAAAGCGTTAATAGCCAGTGAAGAAAAATACAGGACGCTGATTGATCAGGCCTCGGACGCCATTTTTATAACCGACCCATTGGGTAAATTTCTTACAGTAAATAAACAAACACTCAAATTAACTCAGTTAACTGAACCGGAAATATTGAAAATGAGTTATTATGATTTTTTGTTTGAAGATGACGTTAAAAAAAATCCGCTGCACCTTACAGAGTTGGCCCAGGGGAAAACCGTAGTTGCCGAAAGGCCGCTGAAACGGAAAAATAACACACCGGTTGATGTAGAAATTACAGCCAAACTTTTGTTGAATGGAAATTTACTGGCTTTTGTTAAAGATATTACACAAAGAAAAAAAGAGCGGCAATTGGTGATTGATAGTGAGCAGCGATTGGTGAGAGCGGAAAGCATGGGAAATCTTGGGCATGGTTATTTTGATTTGCTGAACAATTATATGCATATTTCGGCCGGGTTATACAAAATATTTGGTGTACTTCCCGAGGATTTTTCTCACACAATTGATGGATTAAAATCGGTTATTCATCCGGATGACTATATGATAATGGATAACGCCGTAAATACAATGTTTAAAGACGGTGAAGTTGAAGTTGAATTCAGGATTGTGCAACAATGCGGAGAGATAAGGAACGTATTATTTAAAACAGTACTCACAAAAAATAAGTCGGGAGTTTTAGTTGGCTCATTTACCACTGCTTTGGATATCACCGAGAGAAAGAAAGCAGAAAAAGTAATACTGGAAAAAGGAACCCAGTTACAAAGTTTGAGCGATAATTTACCTGACTCTTATATGTATCAAATATCGCTGAATAGTAAGGGTGAATTGAAAAACATATACCTCAGCAAGTCGATAGAGAATTTAACCGGCAAAACAGCAGAGGAAATTATGCAGATACCAAACTATATGGTAAGCCAAATGCTGGAGGAAGATCAGGTAAAGGTTGTTGAAGCACGGGAGTATTCTTATAAGAATATGACGCCAACCAACCTTGAAGTGAGATGTTATAACCGGCATGGTGAGATCAGGAATATGCTGATCAGGGCTTTTCCAAGAAGAATTGGAAAAGATGAAGTACTGTGGGACGGCATATATACCGATATTACCGAATTAAAACGGGCAGATGCTGAAAGACAGGCTTTGCTGTTGCGTAATGAGCAAACCATCAGTTCTATGCTCGACGGGTTTATCCTGGCAGATGAAGGCGGGAATATTATTGAAGTTAACCCTGCCTATTGCAAAATGATAGGATTCAGGCGTGATGAGCTGTTGCAAAAGAATATCAATCAAATAGAATATTCACTTTCAGCAGATGAAGTAAACCGTAGAATTGAGGAGATGGTAAAACACAAGTCACTTAAATTTGAAACAAAGCACCGTCGAAAAGATAGAAAAATAATTGACCTTGAAGTAAGTGTATCAATAATGGTATCAGATGAAAAACCATTGGTAGCTGCATTTGTAAGGGATATTACTGAATCAAGAAAAGCGCAATTGCAAATTGAGAATTACAACACGCAATTGAGGCATCTTACCGCTCACCTGCAAAGTATTCGTGAAGAAGAACGGCGCAGGATAGGACGTGAAATACATGATGATCTGGGACAACAATTAACAGCCATTAAAATGGATGTTGCCTGGATAGATAAAAAACTTCCTGATGAATCTTCTCTTGTTAAGGAAAAAATAAAGAACATCATCGCCTTACTTGACGGAAGTAATATTTCGGTACGGCGGATCCTGAACGAATTAAAACCAAGTATTCTGGATGAGTACGGATTGCTGGATGCCATGGATCTTCAGGCCAAACAGTTTACCCAAAACACCGGCATTCCGGTTCAGGTATTTTGTGCCGAATCTGAAATACAATTAAAAGAAAGCCTGGCAACCTGTATATTCCGCGTTTTTCAGGAGTCGCTTACAAATATTACCAGGCACGCAAATGCAACCAAAGTAATAGTCACAATTAAGGTAACTGACAATAAAATTACCGTGCTGATAGAGGATAATGGAGTTGGCTTTGACATGTCCATATTACAAAAGAAGAATTCATTTGGTATAATTGGAATGAACGAAAGGGTAAGGGCACTGGCTGGTTTTTTCGAAATTGTATCTACGGTTGACACTGGCACAAAAATAAAAATGGTTTTGCCTTTTAAAGGCTATCTGCAAAAAGAAAAAACAACAGCCATATGAAAAAAGTAATTATAGCAGACGATCATGGTTTTATCAGAATGGGTTTAATACAGATACTGAAGGATGAATACCCTTCGGTGATAATAACCGAAGTTGCTGATGGCGAAAGCCTGGTAAAGGAAGTTACCCTTAATGATTTTGAACTTGTAATTTCCGATTTGGATATGCCCGGCCGAAGCGGACTGGAAGCGTTGGAACAGATCAAACTTATAAAACCAAAATTGCCGGTTTTAATATTAAGCATTTATGCCGACGAACTATATGCTGTAAGGGTATTAAAAGCAGGTGCTGCCGGCTACCTGAATAAAAATTCGGCACCTTACGAATTAATAACAGCAATAGAGCGCATAAAAACGGGACGTAAGTACATTACTCCGGAAGTAGCTGAAAAGCTGCTCGATCAATTTGATACAGATAAAAAACCACATGAAATACTTACCAACAGGGAGTTTGAAATTTTTAAATTAATTGCTGCAGGAAAAACAACCTCCGATATTGCCAGTATGCTTTCGCTGGCATCAACCACAATCAGTACGCATCGCAACCATATTCTAGAAAAAATGGGACTTTCAAGTAACGTTGAACTTTCCCGTTATGCAATATCCAATAAGATTATATCCGACATAGATATTTAGTCATCACTATCATTCTCCCAAAAAAGCATTGCCAGGCAAGGGCTGCCAGCTTTTCATTACACAGCCTTACGACCAAATTATTCCGCTTTTTACATTCAGTTATTTTATGATGGATATAAAACCTAATAGCGGTAAATTTGCTACATTCATTTAATTAAAATTTAAGGGATAATGAGTGAAAATGATATTCTCCAATTAACAATTTACATAGTTTCGGGCTTTTTAATTGGCCTGTTTTTGCATAAGATAATCATGCCGATGATCTCAAAGCTGGCGCTCAAAACATCCATTAAGTCCGACGACCTGATTATTAAAACTATCAGAAACTGGGTTATTCCATGGTTTTTGGCGTTGGGAATTTTCCTGGGACTAAAACGTTTGGAATTAGACAGCCGTTTTGTTTACTGGCTCGAAAACGGGTTGCTTATATTTTATATTTTTTCAGCAACACTTATTACAGCAAGGATTATTTCCGGCATGATGAGTATCAAAGCCGCAGATTCTGATACCGTACTGCCTTCCTCATCAATTGTTGGAAATATTGTAAGGGGTATTATTTATATAGTAGGATTGTTGATTATTCTGCAGTCGCAGGGAATTTCAATAACACCAATGCGTACTGCGCTTGGCGTAGGA
>JBATAS010000071.1:0-4079 GCA_049661965.1 Ferruginibacter sp.
ACGACCGGGTTTTTTTGTGACAAAAAAATTATATGCAGAAAGGAGGAAAACAGCTGCTCCTTGTGAGATGCAACAAGGACAGCTTTTTCTAACCCCCATCCCTAAAGGGGAGCAAAAAAATATAGAAGCATTCCGATTGGCCGGATACTCCACCTGGACTGGAGAGGCTGCAGGTTCGAATCCTGTCTTCTATACCATCGTTGATAGAGACAGGTTCGTTGGTGTAACGGCTAACATCACAGATTGTCGATCTGTTGCAACGGGTTCGATTCCCGTACGAACCGCAAACCCGTAATGAAAACAAACGTTGGCTCTAGCTTATCCGGTAAAGTGTCACACTGTGAATGTGAAGAACAGGGTTCGAGTCCCGGAGTCAACCAATGCGGCTTGGTGTAACGGCAACATAGTCATCTTCCTTTCTTTCTGAAAGGCAAACATAAGGTGAATGTTTTCAGTTCAAATCTGAAAGTCGCACAACAATAGCTGGTAGCCCAACGGCAGAGGCAATAGTTTTAGAAACTATACAGTGTGAGTTCGAATCTCACCCGGCTAACTAAAAATGACTTGTAGCTCAATGGTAAGAGCAGTTGCCTTATACGCAAAAGGTTATTGGTTCAAATCCAATCAGGTCAACGGAAATAAAGATTGGTTCATAGTTTAATGGATAAGAATACGGTGCTACGAACACTGAGATAGAAGTTCGATTCTTCTTGATCCAACAGAAAATTGCGGTTTGGAGTAATGGTAACTCAGAAGTCTCATAAGCTTCAAATGTAAGTTCGAATCTTATAGCCGCAACAAATAGATGGCTTAGCTCAATTGGTTGAGAGCATTACGCTGATATCGTAAAGGTTGATAGTTCGAGTCTATCAGTCATCACAGACTGCGGTTTAATTCAATGGAAGAAATCTGTTGTTACAAAGCAGAAGCAGTTGGTTCGATTCCAACAACCGCAACAAAATTGGTTCGTAACTCAATTGGATTAAGAGTACCGGTCTTTTACACCGGGAGTTGTGAGTTCGAGTCTCACCGGGCCAACGAAGAATGTGAGAACGGAGATTTTGAAAGATTGATTGGAATAACCGGATGAAAGCAAAATCCTATAAATCTTTTCATCTACCCAAATCAACGTTCAGACAAAAGGATGGATAGCTCAACGGCAGAGCGTTCCGTTGTTAACGGAAGGGTTAAAAGTTCGAATCTTTTTTCATCCGCAAATGGAAAAAAACAAAAGGTGCTTTGGCAGAATGGATTTTATGCACCGGAGTGAAATCCCGGAGATCGTGGTTCAATTCCACGGAGCACCACATGGCAATTAAAAATGAAGAATTAAAAATGAAACAATGGAACATCATCAACAATGGAGAAAACTAAGCGGACAAAAAATACTCATCCCAATTGAAGATGAAGTAAGGTCTGCCATTCTCCGGGAGAAAGAAATGGGGCATCAGCTTAAAGTGTGCATTGGCACCGATAGCCAGGTGAAAGCACGGGAAACAGAATTTGCTACCGTAATTGTTTTCATCAGGAAAGGGAAAGGCGGTTTCATGTACATCTGTAACGAAACAACCAAACAGAAAATGAGTATTAAACAAAGGATGTTGCTGGAAGTTGCTAAAAGTATTGATGTGGCTTATGCTCTTTGTAAAGTGTTTACTGTTTACGGGGTGGATATGGAAGTGCATGCCGACATTAACAGCAACCCGAACTTTAAAAGCAACGGCGCTTTGAAAGAGGCTATGGGTTACATTATGGGAATGGGCTTTGCTTTTAAAGCCAAGCCGGAAGCCTTTGCCAGCTCAAGCTGTGCCAATAAAGTGGTACAGTGATAAATAAAATTTTAAAAACAAAACAATGGCACAGATAATTATCGTTTTATTGCTTGTACGCTTCTTCATCTGGATAATACCAGACGCAGAAAGCTACGCACAGGATTTAATAAAGCAAATGAAAAATAAAATATCGGGCAAAAAGAACGCATCCATTTTTGAAACCAATTATATAGAAGTGAAAGCCTTTTACGTGAGAGAGTACAAGGCAACACCATGTATCAGTTTCATCAATAACCTGGATGTTGCAAAAGCATACGAGTACATTAAAAAAGGTTTCGCAGGAAAAGTGATGGCGATTTATCAGCGTAACTATTACAGCTGGCAACGTGAGAAAATGGAATCCAGTACAACTGTTTTCAAACTGGCAAATCAGGTGATGATCGAATTGGGAGATGATTATGCAGAAATATTGTTCAGCAACAAAAACTATGGGTACGCAAATGATTTGGTAAAGCTGTTCTCAACATACAAGGCTCCACAAAAAGAGAAGGATTTTGAGATCAACATCATTACGCAAAGCAGTTCAGGTCTTGATCTTAAGTCGCTCGACATTAAGCCAACAGCGCTGGATATTAATTTGTATTACAACGATGATTTTAAACCGGTGGATACAATTATCAAAGAGCGTTTGGCAAAAGAAAGCGACAAAGGGATCATCCTGTTGCACGGTTTGCCGGGCACAGGAAAAACAACTTACCTGCGCCATTTGATTGGCAGTATAAACAAGCGGGTGTTGTTTGTGTCGCCCAGTGTGGCGGGTAACCTGATGAATCCTGAGTTCATGGATCTGTTGATTGACAACCCGAATGCGGTACTCATTATTGAAGATGCCGAGAACATCATCATGGATCGTAAGTTCAGTAGTTACAGTAGCGTAAGTAACCTGTTAAACATCAGCGATGGTTTGCTGAGCGATTGTTTGAATGTACAGATCATCTGCACTTTCAACAGCGACTTACAAATGGTTGATGATGCCTTGCTGAGAAAAGGAAGGTTGATTGCCAAGTATGAATTTGGTAAGCTGAATGCAGACAAAGCACAAAAACTGAGTAATCATCTTGGTTTTGCAAAACAAATCAGCAGGCCGATGACCATTGCTGAAATTACAAACCCCGACGACATGGATGGCGCAAAACCATCTGTGCAGGTGATGGGTTTCAGAAGGCAACACGAATTGATGAATTAAAATATTGTTGATGCTGCAGCATCAACAGAAAAACTTGCTTAACGGCAAGACTGGTATAGTCCTGTTATAAACAAACCAGGTCTGTGTTTTAAAGCACGGCAGTGCAGACGTAGTAACTATCTGTATGCTGTTGTTGTAAAAGGCTAGGCCAACCAACACGTTGTGTGTCGAAGGTTCGACTCCTTCTTTCGCTTCGGCGGAATAACTCAGGTGGTTAGAGTAACAACTCCAAAAGGGCGCAGGTTCGAATCCTGCTCCCGCCACAAGCGGGATAGTTCAGTGGTAGAACACTACACTGATAATGTAGAGAAAAGAAGTGCACACTTCTTAAAAAAGTGCTAAGGGAATTAAAGCTGCTGTATAAGCCCTTTGTATGTTATGCCGTTGGCCCCATACAAAAGCCGGGTAAATACTTGCAGGCACGGAGTATATATGATGCATGTTATTACACTTCGGCAATAATATTTTTTTACACAAGTGTAATTGATGAGGTATTGCTGAACTGTTCTCATAGTCGTTGTTGAATCCTGCCTCCGTAATTATTTGGTGGCTATACAGTAAGCTTTATTAAAAAAAATTATAAAATATTTAAATAAAAAGAAATGAAAAAAGTAAAAATCTATGCCTACCAGGTTGCCTTGGTTTATAAAAATGGCGAGTACAAAAAAATGCTGGAGCCTGGTACTTACTGGTTCTGGGGTAATGAGCGTATTGTAATTTATGATGTAACTGTTGCATTCAACACTGCTACCGACCTTAACATTCTGTTGCAGGATGCCCAGCTGGCTAATGCGCTTAATGTAATTGAAGTGGGTGATGATGAGATTGTATTGCAGTACCGCGATGGTTTGCTTAAGCAGGTATTAACCGCCGGCCGTTATGCTTTCTGGAACAACGTAGTTAACAACTATGAATTTGTGAAAGCTGATATCGGTAAGATCGAAATTACAGAAAACATCAGTCGTGCTGTGTTGCAGAACAAACTGGTAGCGCCTTATGTGCGTAGCTACACTGTTGAGAACTACGAGAAAGCCCTGCTGTTCATTGATGGTACTTATGTG
>JBATAS010000072.1:0-12289 GCA_049661965.1 Ferruginibacter sp.
ATTTCCGGTAAGTGGGTTACCACCATTTACCTGGCCTGCATGTGTATCAAAACCACCCATACTCACCATGTAAATTTTTGTTTTTAAACCCCCGGCAACAAGTTTAGCCACAGCTTTTAATTGTGCAGCCAGGTAATTATCTGCCGGGTATGCTGATTGCTGTGTCACTTTTGCCGCCGCAACTTTAATCACCTCAGCATATTTATTCGTTTGCCTGGCAATGGTTCGTAAATAAGTTAACTCCACACCACTTGGCGTGTTGGGGGTTGGGTCCTGTATAGCATCAATCAGGTTATAAAAATTCAGGCTTTCATCAATAGCCAATGCATCAAAACCTGTAGGGCTTAAAAACACCGGCGATAAAACAGAACCAATCTGCAAGGCCAAAGGATCAGGCATATCATCATTAGGAAAACCAACCGGGTAATTCGGGAACTGGTGATTTAAATAGCGGCCAGCCCATCCTGTTGAAAGATACTGGTTACTGTCGGAGCCGGTCAACCATATATCCATGGAACGGAAATGTGAACCATTGGCTGATGGGTAACCCACCGCCTGGATTGCACAAAGCTGTTCTTCATTATACATTTGCTGCATACCGGTTAAAGAAGGGTGCAAGCCCGATTTTAAGTTATTATCTAAGGCAAGCACCCTGTTTTCAGGGATAGCTATGTTTGACCGTATACGGTTATAATCGCTGTAAAACTCTAAAGGGATGATGGTGTTCAATCCATCGTTACCACCGGATAACTGAACAAGCACCAATACATGATCATTATCTGCACCGCTGAGTGACCGTAACAATGGCGAATTGGCCCAGGCTTTTACTGACAAGCCTCCTAATATTGAAGGAAGCACAGCCCCTTGTATGGTTTGTTTTAAAAAATTTCTCCGTTGCATAGTAAAGGATTTGGATTGATTAACACAAATGATATTCCGGCAGGTTCATAATATATTTATACAGTGAAGCCAATCTTGTAAGTACAGTTGCCCTGTTCGCCGGATTTGCAGGATTAGCTTTGTATGAATTCCATGCACCGGTCCAATAATAATCCTGCAGTTGTCCGCTTAATAAAATAGAACGCTTGATAAATTCCTTTGCACTTGCCGATAAAGGATAACGCAGTAAAATTTCCAGCGACTGATCAATTAACAAATTAGGGTTCTCCGGATTGGTCAATTGATCAGCAAAAGCAATCGGGTCTATTACAATTGTTTGATTATTGTTCATAATACCATCTGCAATCATCCTGTCGGTGAAAATATTTCGCCTGGTATAGGTTGCTGTATTTATCCAGAGTTCATGAAAGGCTGGTTCCTGGTAATAGGCATACCAACCGGCCACTTCAGGTATGGCTCCAAGCTCCTGCTGCATTTCAGCAGCTTCGTACTGTATGCTTTGCCAAACTGCATATGTGGCTTCATTATCTGCAGGGTCTGGAAATACTACATTGAATTCATTACACAGGTCAATCGTAAAGTCGAGCGGACTTTTAATTATACAGGCCGATGAATAAACCATGTCGAAAAAATGCCTGCTCTTGAATAGTGCTGCCAGCACCGGCTGAATATCAAAATTATTATTCCTGAAGATCTGCGCCAGCGGGGTAATAATTGTCTGTTCAATATCATTATCAATCTTGTAATAAATAAAATAGCGGTAAATTTTTCTGCAGATATGTTTAGATATTTCTTCCTGAGCAAAGATCATATCCAGCAAGGCATCCACTTCTGCAGCACCCGCAGCGCCATTAAAACCTGTGATGATCCGGTTGCCATAAAATGAAGAAAACTCTTTGTTGCCCGAATGATGTTTTCCTGCATCAAAAAAATAAGTGAAAGTAACGGGGTCAATGGTATGCCCGGTAAGTACAAGCGCCGCCGCCCTTACATCGTCTTCGGTATATCTTGAATCAACAGCTTTACCGGCCGTATATAATTCCTGCAGTTCCCTGGCATAATTTTCATTGGGCGATTGTTTAACATTACTGTCGCCGTTTAAAAAAAAGAGCATGGCCGGATCAAGCGTAATTGCCTTTGTCATGCTTTTAAAATTTCCTAAAGCATGCAGCCGTAAAGCCATGTAATGATCGTACCAGAATCTTGCTTTTATTTTGTCGGTTGCAACACCGGTGTCGGTTGCAAAATGATTATGCCAGAATACCGTTAATTTTTCATGAATGGAACGTGAAGAATTTATAGCCTGTCCCAGCCACCAGGTTTTAAAAGAGCTGATTCTTTTTTCATTCAACTCTTTATCTGCAACAGCAATACCGGTATTTATCCAGGTTTGCCAAAGTGCTACACCGGTTGGATCGGTATAACCATCAACACTATAATTATTTAACGGATAGGTTGATGGTATCGCTGCCGGCAGCAACAATTCATCAACAGACTCCTGCATGGTTCTCGATTTGAAATAATTTATATCGGCCTGTTTTGCACCAAATAACATGCGTTTTAAAAGATGTACAACCTGTGGGGTATCCCAGATGCCGGTATATTCCTGCAAACCTTCGGTATACGGAGCAGTTAAACTTTTGGGTGCAGATAATTTTTTCTTTGCCGGCGCAGGCTTAGTCAGCAGCGTTTCATTCATAAGAGATATTGGTTTTACTAACTATAATAAATTACAGTAACAATCTTTTACAGATCTTAATTAAAGATCAGGCCGGTATTTTTAGGGGTGATACAATCCGGCTAAAAAATATTCAGCAGAATAAGTAAGGTTGTTCAGGGGTAATCTAACATCACAAAAATTTTGCCAACAATCTGCTATTCGAAAAAAGCAGTTGAAAACATACCTTTATTCAGTAATAATATTTTGGTTTTAGTGAAATTACTTACCCGTATCGTAAAACTACCTTCTACAATTCCATCCGCCTTCTTTTCAAATTTCGTTATCTGTACAATATTGGTTGTATCATCATTAGCCGTTGCAAAACTATTTCCGAGCGAATCGGTATAGCTGGCAAATATTTCTGTGTTTGAATAAACCCTTGCACTATCTCCTGTAACTCTGATGATAAGATTATTTTTCTGCAAAATGCTGTCGGGCTGTTTTCCATCAATAGCAGTAGCAAGCAGGCTGCCCACGTATTCCTTTCTGGCAGAGGTTATGATAAGTTTTACCGCTATCGTATCCTCGTTAAAACTGATATACGATGGCCTTATTGGCGGAACAGTTATCGGCGAAAGCTCATCCTGTTTTTCGCAGGAAATAAAAAACATAACAAGTAAAATATAAAAATAATTACGGGAAGGGTTTTTCATAGTCAATTAAAATTGGATAATGGGTTAAGGATATTAATGCTGCAATATCAATGCCATTTTACTGGATTGTGCAAAGAAAAATCCCCCGACGTATCGGGGGATTGTACATAAAAAATATGCTATAGTGTTTTATAAATGATTTTTGATCTCTTCTACCAGTTCACCTTTAGTAATAGGAATGCCCATAATTTTATTGTACGGTTTTGCATCAACAAAATACATATCACGGATTATCTTAACCAACTGCCCGTTATTTATTTCGGGAACAATCACCGTATCAAAGCTTTTCAAAATATCACCAAGGTTTTTAGGAAATGGCCTTATATAACGCAGGTGTGCATGAGAAACTGCATGCCCCGCTTTCTGCAATTCGGCACAGGCACTTTTAATAGCACCGTAAGTACTGCCCCAGCCCAACACCAAAACTTTTCCTGTTTTATCACCGCTGTCTAAATGCTGGTCAGGAATATGATCAGCAATCATATCAACTTTTGCCTGGCGGGTTTTAACCATATGCTGGTGATTCTCGGGCTCGTAACTGATGTTGCCGGTAATATCCTGCTTCTCCAGGCCACCAACCCGATGTTCAAGTCCCGGTGTACCGGGTATTGCCCATGGGCGAACTAATTTATCGTCTCTTTTATAAGGCTGAAATTTCCCATCAGCATCCATGTTCTCTGCAAAATTCTGCGATGCAAATTGTGTTTTTATTTCAGGCAAATCGGCAGATACAGGAAATTTCCATGGTTCAGCACCGTTGGCTATATAACCATCGCTTAAGAACATAACCGGTGTCATATGTTGTACCGAAATCCTTACTGCTTCATATACCGCACTAAAACAATCACTTGGTGTAGATGCAGAAACAATCGGCATTGGACACTCTCCATTCCTTCCATAATAGGCCTGCATTAAATCACTCTGTTCTGTTTTTGTTGGTAGCCCGGTTGATGGACCGCCTCTTTGAATATTGATAACAATCAAGGGGATTTCCAGCATCACCGCCAAACCAATTGCTTCTCCTTTTAATGCAATACCGGGGCCGCTGCTTGTGGTAATTCCCAGGCTGCCTCCGTAACTGGCACCAATGGAAGATGTTATTGCTGCAATTTCATCTTCGGCCTGAAAAGTTTTTATACCAAAATTTTTATACCTCGCCAACTCATGCAAAATATCGCTGGCAGGCGTAATGGGATAGCTGCCCAGGAATAAATTCAACCCGCTTTTTTGCGAAGCTGCAATCAACCCATAAGCCAGTGCCTGGTTACCCATAATGGAACGGTAAGTTCCCGGATCCATTTTTGCTTTTTCTACTTTATACCGTGTGGTAAATGTTTCTGTTGTATCGCCGTAATTATAACCGGCCTGCAAAGCCTTTACATTACTTTCATATATCTCAGGCTTCTTGCCAAATTTTTCTTTTACAAAGCCGATAGTACTTTCCATATCCCGGTTGTACATCCAATATAAAAAGCCCAGTACAAACATATTCTTTGCACGGTCTTTTTCTTTTACCCCCATGGAAATATCTTTCAAAGCTTCCCTTGTCATCTTGGTAACATCCATCCGTATCACTTCGTAATTACTCAAACTCTCATCATCTAAAGGGTTAACACCTTCGGGATAATTAGCCAGCCGTAAATTTTTTGTATCAAAACCATCTTCGTTGGCAATGATGCGGCCTCCGGGTTTTAAACCATGCAGATTTGTTTTTAAAGCCGCTGCATTCATAGCTACCAGTACATCACAGGCATCTCCGGGTGTAAATACACGGTCACTTGAAAAACGTAATTGATATCCGCTCACACCGGGTAAGGTGCCAATCGGGGCACGTATCTCTGCCGGAAAATCCGGAAAGGTTGCCAGGTCAATTCCCAGCATGGCGGTGTTATTGGTAAACTGGCTTCCGGTCAGTTGCATACCATCGCCGCTATCCCCTGCAAACTTAATGACTACATCATTTAATACTTCCTGGTTAATACTCATGTTTTTTAATGTTGTATAGCGAAGTTAACAATTTACTCTCTTGAAAAAACATAACATTTATCATATTTTAATGCCGTAAAACCAGAAATTGAAATTAATAAATTAGGTTTGTCCAAATTTTTTGAATGTACGACCTGCACGATTTTTTAACAGCCATTCCTGTTCATGAACTTAATGACGACAATGGCTATACCGATGGACAATTAGCCAAACATATAAACCTGTACGAAAATGAGCTGCCCGATATTACTGATGCCGACATTGTTTTAGTAGGTATTAATGAAACCCGGGGCAGCGGTGTTTTTGACTATAGTCTCAACGCCGCCGACTGCATCCGCAAACAATTATATCAATTACATTACTGGCATACTGATATTGTTATTGCCGATATTGGTAATATTAAAACCGGCGCTACTTTAAACGATAGTTACGCTGCCGTAAAAACAGTTATTGCCGAACTGTTGCAGATGAAGAAAACGGTAGTGATACTGGGCGGATCGCATGATATTACACTGGCACAATATTTTGCTTATAAAGAATTGCAGCAGGTGGTAGAAGCAACCTGCATTGATGCCAGCATTAACCTGAAAGGCGAAAACCCTTTACGCAGCGAAAACTTTTTGTTGGAAATGCTCACCGGCGAACCCAACCTGGTAAAGCATTATAACCATATTGGTTTTCAAAGTTACTTTGTGCACCCCCGCATGCTGGAAACCATGGATAAACTCCGTTTTGATTGTCACCGGGTGGGCGCCGCCAGGGAAAACCTGGAAGAGATGGAACCCGTTATCAGGAATACCAACCTGCTCAGTTTTGATATCAGCGCCATTAAATACAGCGACTCACCGGCCAGCAACGAAAGCCCCAATGGCTTTACCGGCGAAGAAGCCTGCATATTGGCCCGGTTTGCCGGCATGAGCAATAAACTCAACAGTTTTGGCATTTATGGCTACCTGCCACAGCAGGATATTAAGGACCTGAGTGCTAAACAGATTTCGCAAATGCTATGGTACTTTATTGATGGCAAGAACCGCAGCAAGCAGGAAGCTGCTATTGAAGACCGTAATTATTTTAATGAATACCATACCAGCTTCAATCATGTAGAATCTGTTTTTCTGCAAAGTAAAAAAACAAGCCGTTGGTGGATGCAGTTACCCAACAAAAAATTTATTCCCTGCAGCTATACCGATTATTTGCATGCCAGCCAGAATGAAATACCGGAACGATGGTTGAGAGCGCAGGAACGTGATTAATTTGATGATGATTTGATTTGATGATTTGGAAATGAAATAAATGGTTATGAAACTTCAACATTTCTTGTTCATTATTCCTTGTTCGATATTTCTTTTGAGCTCCTGTTCTGTATCAAAACAAATAAGTAAACAGGCCAATACCATTTTATTGAATGATACTGCCATAAGCACCGGCCATATCGGTATCAGCATTTACGAACCCGCAACAAACACTTATTGGTATAATTATAATGCTACTAAAAATTTTATACCTGCCAGTAATACAAAACTGTTTACACTGTATGCAGGGATGAAATATTTGGGGGATAGTTTGGTGGGGGCAAGATTTTATCATTATGGTACTTCGCTTTTCATTAACCCTGCAGGAGATCCAACATTTTTACATCCAGATTACGATTATCAACCCTTACTAAAATTACTAACCGGTTCCAAAGGGGATATTTATATTAATGCAGTAGCAAATAAAGTTAATAAATATGGTAAAGGATGGGCTCATGATGATTATAACGAATCTTATATGACCGAAAGGAGTAGATTTCCAATATATGGAAATATGCTTTGGGTTAGCTCTAAACCTATTTATCCAAAAGTTTTGTTGAGGGACACTATCATAGATACGGTTAAAAATTTTGGAAGTGAATGGGTTTGGATAAAGCCGAAATATTTCGCTGAATACGTTCATTCAACAGCAAATAATTTAACCAATATTAAACTCTCAAGAGATATATTAGTAAATACATTTCTTATTGAACAAGATTTCAATAAATCTAATTCTGTAGAAAATATTACTATCCCTTTTGCAGTAAATGAAGGCCGTACTTCAATTAAAATATTAAAAAGTATACTCAATAAAAAAGTTATAAACGGAATTGGTATTGATTTGAAAACAAAAGATACTATTCTCCACTCCCAACCCACCGACTCTCTCTTTAAACCCATGATGCACCGCAGTGATAATTTTTTTGCTGAGCAAACCTTACTCATGGCCAGCAACGAACACCTGGGTTATATGAGTGATGAAAAAATTATTGATACCATTTTAAAAACTGATTTAAAAGACATTCCTCAAAAACCAAGATGGGTGGATGGCAGCGGTCTGAGCCGGTATAATTTATTTACACCGCAGTCCTTTGTATATCTTCTCAATAAAATGAAAAATGAATTTGGGTGGGAACGTGTGAAAAACATTTTACCTACCGGCGGCACGGGTACCTTATTATATTATTATAAAAAAGACAGCAGTTTTATTTACGCCAAAACCGGCACCCTCAGTAATAACTGCGCCTTAAGCGGTTACCTTATCACCAAAAAAGGGAAATTTCTCATCTTCTCCGTTTTAGCCAATAATTACCAGAGCGGCGCCACTCCCGTACGCAGGGCCGTTGAAAAATTCTTACAGGGCATCAGGGAAAATTATTAATATTTTTTTGTTGCAGGCAACGGAATAAAAAACCCCGGCATCTAACTAATGCTTAAAAACCCTGTTGCTCTTTTAACCAACAAACCTTTTTTATGAAAAAGATTTTTACCCTGCTGTGGCTTGCTTTGTCAGCCTTCAGCTTCAGAGCATCGGCACAAACCAATCTTTGCAATGCAGAGTTTTCTGTTCAGTACATCAACAGTTCTACAGTAAAATTTAATCCGGTAATCAACATCGATACGCCGGCTTACAAGCATTTCTGGAGCTTTGGAGATGGCAGTGCAGTAAGCAATGCAGTATCGCCAACACATGTATATACCTTACCGGGCACCTATGCAGCTGTGCATACCATCATCAGGTATAACAACAATAATGTGCCGGAGTGTACACAAAGTTTTACCAGAACAGTAGTAGTACAAACAGTCTGTAACCTGCAGGCAAATTTCACCTGGTCTAATACAACGGTTTCGCCATTAACTGTAGCTTTTCATAATACAAGCACGCCAAGCCATACCACCGATTCGGTGAGGTGGACATTTGGTGATGGCAGCAGTGTGAGCGGTGTACAGGGAGATTCTGCAGTTGCTAACCCGGTACATACCTATGCCAATGCCGGTACATATAACGTTTGCATCAGGGTAAAGAAAAATAACAATACAACATCGGCTTCCTGTGTAAGAGAATATTGCCAAACCATTGTTGTACCACAGCCCTGTAACCTGGTTGTTAATTTCAGCTGGACAGTTTCTCAAAATAATCCGCTGAGAATTGGGTTTCATAATTTTAGTGTCCCGTTGTCCAATACCGATTCCATTAAATGGACTTTTGGCGATGGAACTTCATCGGCTGCAGTGAACCCGGTACATATTTATAATACCCCCGGCACTTATACTGTTTGTTTACGGGTGAAGAAAAATGGAAATACAGGCAGCACCACGCCTTGTGTAAGAGAGATATGCAAAACAATCGTAGTACCTCAGCTCTGCAATGTACAGGCAGCATTTACCTGGCGGCTCGATTCGGCTAATCACCGGAAAGTATATTTTACCAACCACACAAATGCTCCTACAGCTGCATCCACAGCAACCTGGACTTTTGGTGACGGTTCTTCGGCCACTACATGGAATGCCGTACATGAATATGCACAACCGGGCATCTACAGGGTTTGTCTGCGGGTAGTATCGGCACCAAATTGTGTGGCCGAGATCTGCGATACGGTAATCATTCCAAACCCGTCGCCAGCCTGTAACCAGCTTTCGAAATTCCGTTTCGAAAAATTCGGTAACGATAACCAGAAATATAAATTCGTTCCGGATTATTTAAACAACTCCCTGCAATACACCTGGACATTTGGTGATGGAACCGGCAGCCATGACCCGGTTGCCATACACCGCTATGCACAACCCGGTGTTTATACTGCTTGCCTTACGGTATGGCGTGGGCCAAACTGTGCTTCTACCACCTGCCGGGAAGTAGTTGTTCGTCCGCAGATAAATTGCGATAGTGTGCAGGTTACTTATACTTATCAACGCAATCCGCAGGTACCCAATAAAATTCATTTTTACGCATCGGGCAGTGTACCCATTCTTGATCAGACCTGGATAATAACAAAACTGCCTGTATCAACAACAAACAGCCAGGTAATACTGCATCAGAACAATCCGGTATACACTTTCCCCGATACCGGTTATTACAGGGTTTGCTTAAGAGCTATTACTTTAGGTGGATGCGTAAAAGAATATTGCAGTGTTATACGGATTGAACATGTTGGTACCAATGCCTGCTTATTGCAACCTTATCCAAACCCGGCATCTAATATTGTTAATGTAGATGTTTATTTGCAACAACCCGAAACCATTCATGCTTATCTGTACAACAGCCTTAATGTTCTGATAAAAGATAAACATCAGCAGGGGCATACAGGCAACAATATTGTAAGCTTTGCGGTAAATGATTTGCCCGCCGGCCAGTACACAATAAAATTAGTCTATGGAAACAGCGTCTGTTACGCCAGGTTTCTAAAGTTGTAACGACAGGGTTACTTAAAGCAAGGCCTGTAACAGTAATGTTGCAGGCTTTTTTATTAAAAAACAAACAAGTTGCCGTTATTGATTTTATCAACACCTGTTAGTATCCTCAAAACCGTAAAAAAGATTAAGATATATTTGTTGTAAATGTAACGCTGATGTACAGCTTATCGCTGATCTTCTCCTTAACAACTGCCATATTGGGAATACAAGGTGCTGACAACAATTTTGTTCCACCTAAACCCACCCGTTTTGCTCCTTCGGAGAAAACAGTTGCTCACAAACTGGGCGACAGAAACATTTCATTTAAAGTGGTACAATACGGTGAATATATAAATACCTGCTGTGTTAATTTACACGATGATGAAATGACTGCAGTAAGAGCAGCAAGATTAGTTTTGGAAAAACAGGGAGGCATATTGATAAAGATTGAGAACAATTCAAAACGAAACATCAGTTTCCCTTTTAAAGGAGTACAGTATTCATTTGATCCCAACAGGATATTTTCACGTGATGGTATTAAACTTACTTTAAGAGCGAAAGGAAAAATAAATCCACTTGCCATAGATGAAGTGGAGAAGTTTGCCAAACGGCTGTTACAGCTTATCCCCGACAGTGTTTCCTGCCTGATTGCCCTGCATAATAATGCTGATGGTGATTACTCTGTTAAAACCTACCAGCCCGGCGGCAAAAGACAAAGCGATGCCAGGCAGGTATATGCCAACACCTGGCAGGATGTAGATGATATCAGCTTTACAACTGATGAAATAATTTATACTAAAATGGCTGCGCTTGGGTACAACAGCATTCTGCAGGATAACGAGAAAGTTTATAAAGACGGTTCGCTGAGTGTGTACTATGGTGACCAAAACAGGCGGTATATTAATATTGAAACACAGCATGGTAAAACAGCGCAGTATGGAGAAATGCTGAAAAAACTGTTGTACATACTTGAAGAAGAAAAAAAAGCTGTTGCCAGTCCTCCTGTTATTGAAACAGATTAAATGATCTTCTCACCTGCCAAACATTTTATCCAGTTCATCTTTTTTAAATTCAAGGTAAGTAGGCTTACCGTTGGCTGTGCTGTTGGGCGTGTTGCAATTGAACAAACCTTCAACCAGCACTTTCATTTCTTTTTCTGTAAGCGTTATTCCTGCCTTAATAGATTGTTGCAATGCAAGAGAGCGTAATAATTTTTCTCTCTTGCTGAATTTAAGATCGCTGCTGAAATGTTTATACTGCTCCAGCATTTTTTCAATGGCTGTTTTTTCGCTGCCCTGGTTAACATCGGCTGGTGTGCCCTGTATTACAAAAGTATTGTTGCCAAAGGGTTCCAGCTGATACCCTAAATGATTCATATCTGGTAATAACTCTTTTAACAACACTGCATCGGCAGCCGCTAATTCTATTGTTGCAGGAAATAAACTTTGTTGTGTTGCAATAGGTTTTCCTTCAACAGCTAAAGCAAAACGTTCGTATAAAATACGCTCATGTGCGTTTTGCTGGTTAACCAGGTAATAACCACTAACGGTTTGAACTACAATAAAACTATTGTGTAACTGTACAAGATTTTCAGTTTGTGGTTTGTAGTTTGTGGTTATAAGCGGATGCACTTCTTGTCTTGGCTTGAAGCTATCCTCTTGCCCCGGCTTCTCATAAAAATCTTTCCAATGCTTTAGGTCACTTTTGCTTTCTATAAAATGCGATTGATGCTTTTTTGTAAATGTGTTGTATAAAGATGAAGATGAAGCAGAAGATTTCTTTTCATCAGTAAAAGGTTTGCTTACCGCATCAAGGCTTTGAATAGAAGCATCCAGATCAAAATCTAAAGTAGGTGTAATACTGAATTGTGCCAGCGCATGTTTGATAGCGCTCTGTACAAAAGCATAAACAATCTTCTCGTCCTCAAACTTTATTTCCTGTTTGGTAGGATGTACATTGATGTCCACCTGCGAAGGATCAAGATCGATGAACAGCGTGTACATTGGAAAACTGTCTTTGGCAATCATCTCATTAAAAGCATTCATCACTGCATGATTGAGATAAGCACTTTTTATGAAACGGTTGTTTACAAAAAAGTACTGATCGCCTCTTGTCTTTTTTGCAGTTTCGGGCTTGCCCACAAAGCCGTAAATATTCATGTAATCGGTCTGTTCCTGTACAGGAACAAGTTTGGCGGCATAGCTGTTTCCAAGAATCTGCACAATGCGTTGCTTCATGCTTCCCTTTTCCAGGTGAAAAACCTGCTGGCCATTACTGCTGAAAGAGAAGAATATTTCGGGGAACGACATGGCAACTCTTATAAACTCATCAACAATATGTCTTAACTC
>JBATAS010000073.1:0-5190 GCA_049661965.1 Ferruginibacter sp.
GTTTTAATCAATCATTTCTTTTTTATCAGCTTAATCATAGGCATAACGCCTAAAGCCGGTCCAATCAACAATAAGATAAAAGTTTTATCGCCGCTGATAAATGTAGTGGCATGAAAAATACGGTCAATTACAATAAGGCTGATGATGGTAATGCAGAAACCGATAGAATTATAAATGGTTAATGCAGTGCCTTTTAAATTGTCTGGGGCATATTGTGCCACCAGGGTTGAAAACTGTGGAGAGTCTGGGATGACCGCAAGGCCCCACGTAAAAAGTACAGCTAAAAACAACCAAGGTGGAAATTGAAAAATAAATACTGATAAAACACAGCAAAGTCCTGATATGATAAGAGCAGTTACAGCAACTTTTGCACTGCCTGTTCTTTGCGAAACATAACCACCAAGTACACAGCTTAAACATCCGCAGCTAATGATTGAAAAACTTAACAACGGTATATTAAATGGTACATTATTTTTACTTGCATACAGGGCCAGCATAACCGGTACAAATCCCCAAAAAGTATAGAGCTCCCACATGTGGCCAAAATAACCCAGTGATGCCTGTCTCAATTTTTTTGATTGGAAGATTGTTGCGATGGCATTCCATTTAAAAGCGCCGGATTTTTTTCGGTATGGTCCGTCACCAACAAAAAGAATCATGATCAATCCGCCAACAAAAGCAAAAACTGAGGTAAAATATAAAACCGATTTCCAGGGTAAATGAAAATCATTGTTTTTTAATAAGTGTGGAAAAGCGGTACCCAATACTAAGGCTCCCAGTAAAAAACCAAGTGCTTTGCCCAGGCCTTTCTCAAACCAGTCGGCAGCAATCTTCATACCAACGGGGTAAATACCGGCAATAAAAAAACCGGTGAGAAAGCGGAGTATAAAAAGTGACGTTGCATCTTTGGCCAACCATACAACGGCTGCATTGGTTAATGCACCAAACAAAGCGCTGATGAAAAATAATTTAGCCGGTGAAAAACGATCGGCTAAAGTAAAGAAGGCAAATATTAATGTGCCGGCAACAAAACCAATCATTACTGCCGAAGTAACCAGGCTTACTGCATATTGATGAAGCTGAAGCGCTGCTTTCAATTCGGGTAAAACAGCATTGCCCACAAACCAGAGTGATGTACCTGCAAATTGAGCAAAAACAATAAGCGGCAGAATGAAATTATTTTTTTTTATCACTGAGTTTACAATTTGAAGCGGCTGTTAATGTATATGCGGGGTACTCAGTAAAGTTAAATGCTTCTGTTTACTTATTGTATATCCGTGAACCAAAAAGCAGGCTGCCTATGCGTACCATATTGCTGCCGGCTTCAATGGCAAAAGCGTAATCGGCACTCATGCCCATTGAAAGAATGCTGAACTGGGGATAATTATTGTAAATGGATTTAAGTGTAGCGAATTCTTTTTTGATGAGGCCATTGTCTTCAGTAAAAGATGCCATGCCCATCAGTCCGGTTATCCGTACATTAGTTAATTGGTTTATCACAGGGTTGCTCATCAATTCCTGTAATTCCTTTTCATCCAGCCCGAATTTGGTTTCTTCTTTGGAAATGTGAATCTGTAACAAACAATCAATTGTTCGATTGTTTTTGGCTGCTTGTTTGTTTATTTCTTTCAATAAATTAAAGCTGTCTACCCCATGAATAAGATGCACAAACGGCGCAATGTATTTTACTTTATTGCTTTGCAGGTGACCGATAAAATGCCAGTTGATATCTTTGGGTAATTGCTCGTGTTTGTGAATAAGCTCCTGCACATAGTTTTCACCAAAATCACGGTGACCTAAATTGTAAAGAGCCTGTATGGCCTCTTCAGATTGAATTTTAGAAACAGCAACTAACGTGGCTTTGCCATCAAGTTCGGTTAATATTTTTTGGTATTGTTTTGTGTTGATACCCATAACAGGATTACTGTAAAATTAACAAGTGAAATAAAAAATGTGCAAACGAAATTCATCTGCACATTAACAAATTTTATTTCTTTTTTATTTTAAGATAGAACGGCTGATCACAATCCGTTGCACTTCACTGGTGCCTTCATAAATCTGTGTGATCTTGGCATCTCTCATCAAACGTTCTACATGATATTCTTTAACAAAGCCATAGCCGCCGTGTATCTGCACAGCTTCGGTGGCGGTCCACATGGCGGTTTCACTGGAGAAAACTTTTGCCATGCTGCTGCTTAAGGTGTAGTCAATTTTATTGTCTTTTTCCCAGGCTGCCTTCAGGCATAATAATCTTGCAGCTTCTATTCTTGTTGCCATATCAGCCAGTTTAAACTGAATGATCTGGTGGTTCATAATTTCGGTACCAAATGCTTTTCGTTCTTTACTGTAAGCAAGTGCCAGTTCGTACGCACCCGCAGCAATGCCCAGCGCCTGCGATGCAATGCCTATTCTTCCGCCGGCCAGTGTTTTCATGGCAAAAGAAAAACCAAACCCATCAGCACCAATCCGGTTTTCTTTGGGCACTTTTACATCGGTAAATAAAATACTGTGTGTATCACTTCCGCGGATGCCCAATTTGTTTTCCTTGGCACCAACTTCTACACCTTCCCATTTCTTCTCAACAATAAAAGCATTAATGCCACGGCTTCCTTTGCTGGCATCTGTTTGGGCAATCACTAAATAAACACTGGCGCTGTTGCCGTTGGTGATCCAGTTCTTGGTTCCGTTCAGTAAATAATAATCGCCTTTATCTTCGGCCGTGGTTCGCTGCGATGTAGCATCACTGCCAGCTTCAGGCTCACTTAATAAAAATGCACCAATGTATAATTCGCCATCTTTTTTGCCCTGGGCAAGCGGTGTTAAATATTTTTGTTTTTGTTCTTCGTTAGCATATTCCTGCAATCCGTAACAAACCAGGCTGTTGTTTACGCTTACCACAACACTTACGCTGGCATCAACTTTACTTATCTCTTCCATGGCCAGTACATAACTCACGGTATCCATACCGCTGCCGCCATATTCTGGTTTCACCATCATACCCATAAAACCAAGGTCGGCCAGTTTTTCAATCTGTTCTTTGGGGAAACGTTGTAATTCATCCCTTTCAATTACGCCGGGCAGACATTCATTTACCGCAAAATCTTTTGCGGCCTGCTTTATCATCAGTTGTTCTTCTGTAAATTGGAATAGCATAGTTAGTCGTTTAAAAATATAGGCAAAAATAAGGAATTTACGCCCCTGTTTCAGCAGCAAGAATTTCAGCAAATAATTTTCTGTCAATCATCCGGGCACCCAGACTTTCCAGGTGATTGGTATGCAGCTGACAATCTATCAGCTTTACGTTTTCCTTATGTAATTGTTGTACATAATTAATAAAGGCAAATTTACTGGCATTGTTCTCCGTGTTAAACATGCTTTCGCCAAAGAAAATATTGCCCAGCCTGATACCATATAAACCGCCAACCAGTTTGCCATCCCGCCAGGTTTCGGCACTGTGTGCATAACCCAGCTTATGTAAAATAGTATAGGCTTTCTGCATAGCAGGCGATATCCAGGTTCCATCTTGCCCCTTTCTGGTAACCGTTTTACAATTTTGAATAACCTCAGTGAATGCCCTGTTTATGGTAAACCTGAAGCGGCCGTTATGTAAAACGGTTTTCATGCTGTTGGTTATTTTTATTTCGGCTGGATATAAAACAAAACGGGGGTGGGGACTCCACCAGTAAATGGGTTCATCCTCGTTATACCAGGGGAAGATGCCACTTTTGTATGCCAGCAGTAATCGTTCGGTACTCAAATCTCCACCAATGGCTAATAAACCATCTTCATCTGCCATATCCAATGGCGGAAAATACAAATCGTTACTTAAAATAAACATGAAAATTAATTGGCTATTACATCAACAGTTGCATTAATGCCTCTTTCTGTAATGGCATCGCATTGAGGTTTTAATGTTTCATAGCTGCCTTCCTTAACGGCATATTTTCCTTTGGAATCAATGATGATGGCACATTGCTCGGCCTGTTCGGTTGAGTGGCCGCAAATATCTACCAGGGTTTCAATTACCCATTCAAAAGTATTCACTTCGTCATTCCATACAATCAGGCTGCAATAGGAATCGACTGTTGTAAGTGTATCAGTAGCTTCACTAAGTTTTGTATGTATATCAGGTTGCATCATCAGTTACAAAAATAGCCAGTTTTTTAACATATGCAAGTCATAGTTTAAAAATCAAAAAATGCAGGTTGTGAATGTTTTTATTTTAAAGCTACCACAATAAGGTATTGCAAAAACTAAGCTCAGTGTATATTTTTACTATGATAGCTGTATTAACACTTTAAATTATTTATATATGCCAGTCACTAACCTAAGCCCACGTATTAAAGCTATTCAAAAAATAATATCCGTTCCTGCAAGCGGTCAATATGATCTGCAGACAATTAAAAGGCTTATTGAGATAATGGGTATTTCGGCTGGCGCTACTATGCAATTGCGAAAAGAAGCTATACAAAGCCGGCTGGGTTTTACCGGAAAAGCAGTTGATGGTATTTTTGGTGTAAACACAACCACCAGGCTGGAAATATTTGTCAGTAATTTACTTCCGGTAATTCCTGCTTCTGCTTCAATGATAATTTCCAAGAAAGGGCTCGACCTGATTGTAGAGAGTGAGATCAGCAGCGAAAAAATCTATAACGCAAAGTATAAAAAACCTATCTGGCCCGAGAGTGCAAGCGGTATTACCATTGGTATCGGGTTCGACCTTGGATATTATACTGAAGCAAAGATTGAAAGTACCTGGGGTCCTTACTTAACAAAGGGTGCTGTAAATAAATTAAAAAAAGTGGCAGGGTTAAAAGGAACAGATGCAAAGAATGCGTTACGTAATAATACAGGCAATATTAAATCGGTAGAGGTTGATTATCGCAGTGCACTGGAAGTTTTTTATACTGATTCGGTACCGGCTTATGCAAAATCCACCAAAGGCATATATCCCGATATAAATAAATTGCCACCCGATGCACAGGCTGCGTTACTGTCGATTGTTTATAACCGCGGAAGCAGCCTGACAGGTGACCGAAGAAGGGAGATGAAAAATATTGTAGCGTTGGTAACAGCTGTTGATCTGCCGGGTATTGCAAAAGAAATAAGAAGCATGAAACGACTGTGGACAACAGCAGCCACTAAAGGATTGGTAATAAGAAGAGAGAAAGAAGCCGTACTGGTAGAAAA
>JBATAS010000074.1:0-5948 GCA_049661965.1 Ferruginibacter sp.
ACCCAATCTTTCAATGAACCTGGAAAACCTGGAAGTGAATAATATCTATGCCGATTCACTGCCGTTAGAACAGAAGGTTAAATTCAATTGTGTACAAAATCAGTCGGGAGGATACTATCATTTTACAACCAACCTCTTCTCAGGACTGGACAAAAATCCATTCATAGCCGAGCAGCGTATTTCCGATATTGAATACGGATACCTTCAGGATTTTATATTAGTTGGAGTTTTCAGTATCCCCGATGGATATGTTTTTGAAGCCGTGCCCGAAAATATTTCTCTTACAATTGAGGATAAAAGTATTGTCTTTTCGAGATTTATGACTTTGTCAGAGAATCAACTGAATGTTCGAATGTCAGTAGAATTCAGGAATTCGTACTATCCGGTTGATAGATATTCAAACTTCAGGGAATTCTACAAGAAATTATTTGAGGCACTGAACGAACAGGTTATCATTAAAAAGAAATAAATTGTTTAACAATTCAAGGCTGAATATGTGATATCAGTAAAACCAAGGATGTTTTTTCACCTGATAAAACTACAATTATGAAAATTCTGCTTACTGTATTTGCCATCTTATACTGCAACTGTATTCTGCTTGCTCAAAAAGGTCAACCGGGATTTGGTAAAGTAGATAAGGCCGACCTGGCAATGACCGATTGTGAGTTTGATAAAGGAGCCGATGCTATGGTGCTGATTGATTACGGCAATACTTATTACGATAGAGGCACTGTCGGCTTTTCCACTTTCAAAACTGTTTATGAAAGAAGAACACGGATAAAGATCCTGAAAGAGAGTGGAATTTCACAGGCCGATATCCGGATAAAGTATTACACACATAATAATGAGCAACGCGTATTAAAGCTGAATGCAAATACCTATAACCTGGATGCTTCAGGCAAAGTACAGACCACGGAGGTTAAAAAAACCTCCATCTATTCCAAAAGACTGGATGCAGATTTCTCTTCGATGATCATTGCTTTTCCCGAAGTGAAAGTAGGAAGCATTATTGAATACAGTTTCAGTATCGAAACAGAAAGTATCAGCCTGAATGATTGGTATTTTCAACGGCGTATTCCGGTGCGTTACAGCGAATACCGGTTGAAGATTCCTAAGTTCTTCCGCTTCTCCATACAACCCAATATTGTAGACCCAATAGAAGACAAACAGGAAGTAAAGACAGAAAGTATTTCGGCCTCGGAAGGTTTTTATGAGGTTGAAGTGCTGACAAGCCGGTATATTATGCGTAACCTGGTGGGTATAAAGGACGAACCCTTTATGGGAGCCGCAAAAGATTATATGCAGCGAATAGAATTTCACTTAACACAGATAGACTATGGCAACCGTACCGACGACAGGAGGACTAAATGGGCGGATATTGTAACGGGACTCAAAAAAAATGAAAGCTTTGGGAGCCAGTTAACAGCTAATATTGCCGGGGCCAACTCATTGGTTGAGGAGACAAAAAGGATTGCAGATCCTGAACAACGTATGAAGTACCTGTATGAGAAGCTGCGTAAAGAACTCACCTGGAATGAAGATGAAAGTATCTTTACAGATATTGGGGTTGCCAGAACCTGGGAAACAAAGACCGGTAACCTGGCCGATATCAATTTATTGCTGGTACAACTGCTCAATAATGCCGGTCTGAATGCATCCCCTATTCTTTTAAGCACAAAAGACAATGGCCTGGCTGTAACCAGCTATCCTAATACCGAGCAGTTCAATAATGTGATGGCATTTGTAAGTATCGGCGACAGGTACTTTGTACTGGATGCTACCGACAAGATCATCAATTACAGGCTTACACCAGAGAAAGTAGTTAATACAAACGGATTTATCCTGGAAGGTATTACCGGAAGGTGGAAAGAGATTCTTTCGGGTAAATACAGGTATAAGGTTATGGCAGCAGTACAGGGAGAAATAGACCCGGATGGAAACATGAAGGGTAATTGCCTGGTTAACTGTTATGATTATGCCCGGGTACAACGTTGCGAAAGCTGGAGAAGGAACAAACAAAAATTCAAGGAAGATATTTTTATAAAACCCTATCCGGCGTTAACGGTTGAAGATATTACTGTCAATAATCTTGAAGCCGATTCTTTACCGTTGGAACAGAAGGTGAAATTCAGTTCGGTATTGAACAGCTCAGGCGACTACAGGTATTTCTCTGTCAATTTATTTTCAGATCTGGAAACCAACCCGTTTATTGCCGCCAACCGGGTTTCGGATATTGATTTTGGTGTTCACCAGGATTATACCCTTTTTGGCAATTTTACCATACCGCCCGATTATACCTTTGATGGGTTACCCGAAAATATATCAATGACAACTTCTGATAACAGTATTATATTTAACCGTTCGCTGCGTACAGAGTCTAATTTACTTAATGTAAGAATAACCGTTGAGTTTAAAAGGTCTTTTTACCCTGCTGCTTCGTATGCCGAGTTTAAAGAGTTTTATAAAAAAATGTTTGATAAACTGAATGAGCAGGTAGTGATTAAAAAGAAAACAGCACCATAATTTTTTTATTTTTTTGCCTGATTTTTTTTATCTAATATTGGTTTAATCTTCACCCCATCCAAACCTGCAGGGCTTACCTGCAATACTTATCTATTACTTATTTAATTTATTCTGCAATGCGTACAATTATCAAATTTGCTGCGTGTATTATTATGCTGTTTCTATTTAAAACAGCAGCTGTTGCCCAAATGGCAGCGTCAAAAGCAACACTTATTCAGCCTTCATCAACCGAAACTGTTTCAGCTCTTATGCAGCGGCAGGCCCTGGCTCCTGCAAAAGCGGTGAGGATACGGCCCGAAATGGAAGGACCCAACCGAAAAAATTTACCACAAAATCCTTTGGCAAAGCCCGATGCATTTTTTCCGCCAAGAGAAACAAATGGTAATTCAGTATTAACCGAAACGCCCAGTTCATTAATCCCTGGCACTTCCTTTAACGGAGTTACCGGCCCAACAGAAACAGGAGCTTTTCCGCCCGATGATATGGGTGCCATTGGCCCAACACAATACATTGTGGCAGTAAATGGCCGCATACGTAGTTTTAATAAAAGTACAGGCGTAGCAGATGGCGTACTTGATTTAGATACCGACGTATTTTTTACATCTGTACTTACTCCACCCACAGCATCCAATTTTACTTCTGATCCCAGGGTGCGTTATGACAGGGTATCAGCAAGGTGGTTAATACTTATTATTGACGTACCGGGTGGTGCTGGAAGCTTAGCCAACTACTGTTTATTAGCAGTCAGCAATTCATCAACTATTACAGCAGGTACAACCTGGACCTACTCTAAGTTTCTGGGGCAAACCAGCCGTTTCTTTGATTATCCAACACTAGGGCTCGATGTAAATGCAGCTTATATAGGTGGAAATATGTTTACACTGGCAGGTGCTTTTTCAGGTACTAATGGTTATGTTATTAACAGAGCTAACCTGATGGCAGGTGGTGCTTATACTGTTTATGCTTTTACCAATCTGGCTACCGGATCGGTTGCAGGTCCATACACCCCCCAGGGCGTTGATAATTTTGACTTGTTGGCAACTGAGGGTTATTTTGTTGGTGTTGATGCTTTAAGTTATAGCTTATTGCAGATAAGGCGGGTTAGTACACCGGCTGGGGTGCCAACTATATCAGCTAATATTTCATTAACGGTTAATACAACCTCTAGTCCGTTAAGGGTTCCACATTTGGGTAATACTGGCGGCGCCGGCGGACAATTAGATGCATTAGATGACCGCCTTTATGCAGCCATGATACGAAACGGAAGATTATGGACTGCTCATAATATATCAGTAAACGCTTCGGGTGTGGGTGTTGGCTCTGGAGGAACAAGACGCAATGGAACAAGGTGGTACGAATTGCAAAACCTTGGTACTACCCCAACTGTACGTCAGTCGGGTACTATTTTCGATCCGGCTGCTACATCTGCTGCTGCAAGATGGTATTCTATTCCATCTATTATGGTTTCGGGCCAGGGGCATGCTGTTATAAGTATGACTACGGCAGGTGTAGAAAGAGCAAATGCTGCTGCCGCAACTCGCTTTAGTGCTGATGTCTTAGGCACAATGCAAACGCCTGTTTTAGTAACTGCAAGTACTACTGCTTACAATCCTCCATCAGACCCTGGTGGTGGTGGTGGCCGGAGATGGGGTGATTATTCTTATGTATCCCTTGACCCTTTGGATGATATGACCATGTGGGCTGTTAATCAATATTGTGTGGGTACAAATTTATACGGCTGTAATGTTACCAAATTGCTTGCTCCTCCTCCGGCAACACCAGCAAGTACCTTCCCTGCGTTTACTGGTGCCGGTCAAAGCGCTGTTGATATTATTGTTACAGGCACATCAATAAGCGGCAGCGGATTTTATGATCCGGGGGCCGACATGGCTCCACCGGCATTGCCTTTTAATCATATAACTGCAACCGTATCGGGAGGTATTACAGTTAATAGCGTAACTTATAACAGCCCTACGCAGGTTACCATTAATATAAATACCGTGGGTGCTCCCCAGGGTTCTAAAAATATTACTATTACAAATCCTGATGGGCAGTCATTAACAGGTGTGGGCATTTTTGATATTTTTGGTGTTGTACCGGTAGCCTTTACCGGGCTTAAGGGAAAACTGAATAATAACCTTACAGTTTCATTGAACTGGAGTACATCTACCGAAGTGAATAATAAAGGTTTTTATGTAGAGCGTACCGAAACTTCAGGAGCTTCGGGCTGGGAAAATATAGGGTTTGTGGCAGGTGCCATTAACAGTGCTGTTACCAAAAACTATACAACTATTGACAATAATATACAGTTAGATAAAATTTACCGTTACCGCTTAAAGCAGGTTGATTTTGACGGTAATTTCAATTATTCGAATGAAGTGGTTATACGGGTAAAAGATCTGCACAAAAATATATTGATACTCACCAGTTCGCCAAATCCTTTCAGGTTAAAAACTTCAATAAAGTACAATCTTCCTTCGGATGGTTTGGTCAGCCTTAAAGTGTACGATCTGTCGGGCAAGGAAATTGCGGTACTGGCAACCGGTTTTCAAAAAGCGGGTTTATACAATAAAGAATTTAATGCGGCAAAACTGAGCAGTGGTACATATTTCTGTAAACTTGTTTTTGGTAAAGAAACGCTTACCAGCCAGGTTATGCTTATTGAATAAAAGCAACATCTTACATTGTTTAAAGGAGTGGTTTTTCCACTCCTTTATTATTTAAACATTGTTGAGGCATTAAAAGGAGTGTTTAAAACTTTGGCTTATTTTTGAGTTGTACGCATTTTTTCCGGCATCATGCTTAAAAAAATCATAGGCTATATTTTCGCCGCTATTGGCTTTATCGGATTTGTCTTCTTCAAGAACTACAAAGGCTCGACCATCACCTATTCCACATTTTGGTTTATACTTTCTATAATCATTGGAGTTCTTGGACTTTATCTAATATATTTTTCTAAAGCAACAAATATTTCCAAGCAGGAGAAAATTAATCGCCAACGTTTAGACAAGCTTAAACAAAACGGAGAGAAAATTATTATTACCGTTGACAATTGTGAAATAAGAGAGAATAATTATTACGAAGAAGTATTACCAGACAACAGCTCCAGGGTGCAACAAATTGATGCTTTGTATGACCCTAACAGAAATTACGAGCAAAATTATATTGAACAATCAGCAATAATTTATTATTACAATACGAGTGACAAAAAACAAAAGATGACCAGTCAATCTTTCCCCTGCAATGCAAGTAGGTTGATAAATTTTGTTGAGCACAATAGGGTTACGCTTTTTGTAAATCGGTTCAACAAAAAAGATTATGCTTTTGAATTATCGATTTAATAAAACTAAGTATAATATTGTGTATGGTGGAAAGCTGACAGAACATTAACCGATTTTAATAACACTCATCAAATAAAAATGAAC
>JBATAS010000075.1:0-1745 GCA_049661965.1 Ferruginibacter sp.
CTGGCATTGATTGCGCAGAAACAAACCGAAGGGTATAGCATTATTCAACTCGGATATACAGATGATGCAGACAAACGGGCACTATACCACCTCGCTGCGTGTTATGCCCTTCCGTCACACTATGAAGGGTTCGGAATGCCCGTACTTGAAGCTATGCAGTATAACACACCTGTTTTATTGAGCGATATACCGGTTTTTCACGAAGTCGCTGGCGATGCGGCAGTATTTGTGGACAAGGACAACATCGCTTCAATTAGCGAGGGGCTTTCTCGGCTTTTACGGGACAAGGTGCTCCAGCAAGATCTTGTAAGAAAAGGCAAAGAACGACTTGGTCTTTATAGCTGGGAAAAGAATGCATCGATAATTGAAAGTGCCTTCACTACGCTCCTAAAAGATAGATAGTCTCATTGCGGCGGCAGCTCGCTTCTGTCATACTTTCGGAATGAACAAAGTTATTGTCACTGGTGCAAATGGGTTTGTGGGCAATCATCTTGTAAAAGAACTGGCAGATGCTGGCTATGAAGTGGTGGGTGTCGGCGGGCCAAAACTGCCAGGCATGAAAGATCCTGATGGTTTGAGTGACTACATAGTCGCCGACCTCAACAACCCAGAAGAGGTTGCACGCATCAATTTTCAAGGTGTCACTGGCGTCATTCACCTTGCCGGGCTTGCGGCGGTAGGACCTTCATTTGACCAGCCCCTGCAGTACGTAACCGTGAATGTCGGGCTCCAGGTGAACCTGTTTGAGGAAGCCACAAAACAGGGTGTACAGCCTAAGTTTATCGTTATTAGCAGCGGCGCGTTGTATGACCCAAGTGCTGTTATGCCCATCACCGAACTATCGGCGGTACTCGCGAATTCGCCATATGCTGTCAGCAAGATTGGTCAGGAAGAAATGGGCAAGTACTACACAACGCGCGGGTTTGAAGTAGTCATTGCTCGGCCCTTCAACCATATCGGCCCTGGGCAAAACCTTGGGTTTATTGTGCCGGACCTGACAAACCAGGTTATAGCTATTGAACGCGGCGAGGCAGACAAAATTCTTGTGGGCAACTTGGAAGCAAAGCGCGATTATACCGACGTACGAGATATTGCCCGGGCGTACCGATTGCTGCTCGAAAAGGGTCGTTCTGGAGAAACATATAACATATGTTCCGGCACAAGCCGCAGCGGCCAAGAAATGCTTGACCTCATCGTCTCAAAATCGAGCATAGCCGTAACCGTCGAACAAGACCCCGCCCGCATGCGGCCGTCCGACACGCCCGACATATATGGCAGTCACGAAAAGCTTACTACCGACACCGGCTGGCAGCCAGAAATAGCGCTCGAAACGACCATCGCTGATGTCATCGCCGACTGGCGTTCCCGAAGCTAAGTTTACAAAGGTGGTAAATGAGTACGGTCAGTTTGACTTTTTGTATGTTTTGATGTATAATTAAACTGTTATGCCCTCCACTTCTACAGAAGTAGTTACTGACAGTTTTGATCCCGTATTCCACGGGGGGGGAGTATTTCGATATTACCCATTTTTCGAGATATCCTGGTGGATTTGCCATTACAGCCGAAGGTGCGAGACATTCCCTTCCCAACGACCAGGCTGTACTACGGGCCATAGAAAACGGAGTTCCTTACCTTAGCAAACGACAGCTCGAAGAAAGAAATGCCGACAGGACGCATCCCGAAAACCCTGTAGATCCCATAGAAAATGCCACTCGACCTCATGGGTTGAGCCTAACACCAGAAGA
>JBATAS010000076.1:0-13453 GCA_049661965.1 Ferruginibacter sp.
GCTTAACAGCAACGATCCACTCTTTCATCTTATCAAGTACACGCTTAACAATATTTCCTCTTCCCTGTTTCAACATTAGTTTTGCAACCTGCTGTGTAATGGTACTGCCGCCACCCTGCGTACCTAATGTAAATACAGCCCGGGCTACGGCCTGTGCATCTACACCTGAGTGGTCGTAAAAGCGCTCATCTTCGGTAGCCAGTAATGCATTAATTACGTTTGGCGAAATCTCGTTGTATTTAACCTCACTTCTGTTTTCGGAATAGTATTTTCCCATAAGTATTCCGTCGCTGGTATATATTTCACTGGCCAGGTCGGCCTCGGGATTTTGTAGTTGCTCAACCGATGGCATCTTGCCAAACAAGCCAAAATTGGCACAGATAAACAAAAGTGCCAGCAACGCAAATCCGGCAATAAAAACACGCCATAAAATTTTAACTGAACGTTTCATGTATGAAATTTAGATTGTATGGTTTTGTTATCAATGATGATACCAAAACCGCATAAAACTACGGAAAGCTTTTTTTTTGTTTTACTGCCTGTTGTTAAAACCTGTTTGGAAACTGAGTATTTAACAGGCCTTTATAACCAGCCAGGTTTTTATTGGTTTTCAGTAATTGCAGGTTTTCTTCCGTAATTATCAAGAACGAATATTTATTGGCAGGCAGCCAGGATATTTCGGCTGCAGCATTTCTTTTTATTTTATCATAATACAACAGGGCAGTGGCTGCATCGGCAAAAGGCGATATAACCAGCAGGTTACGTTCTGTATCTAAAACGTCTGTTGCTATATTAAGGGGTTGCCCGTAATAGTTTTCCCGGTTATAACGGTTAAAGGCATTCCTGGCTTCGGTTATATATACAGGGTCAACTTTATCAAGTATCATCAGCACATGATGCGGCGAACTGACTGCCATTACAAACGGACCACTGGTTAGCGGAGCTGTAACTTTTGTAGTACTGTCTTTAGGTACTACAGGCGCCGTTGGCTGGGTAATTGTTTTAGGCTTTTCAACAACTTTTATTATACTCTCCTCACCGGCTCTGGTAATTTCAAGGCTGGTTAAATATTTTTCTATTTCTGCCCTTCTGCGCAAAACATCAATCATTGTTTCTGCTTTTTCTTTAAGCGGAGAATTGGGGTCGTTGCTGATGATGGCCTGTAATCCTTTTATAGCAGCACTGTCATCCCTGTTTCTTACATGGTGCAACGCTTCAATGTACGACAACTGTGGTGTCCAGTAATTAGTGCTATACAGGCTATCTGCTTTTTTCTTTTCGGCAATAGCTTTTTCAAAGTCGCCTTCTATAAAGAGGTTATAAATATCTTCGTAATGTTTTGTTGCCTCGGGATTTTTTGCCTGTGGGTTTGCACTTGAAGGGTTATTCAGTTTTTGCTCAGACTTAGTGTTGGCAAATTTGCTGTTCAGTAAATTCTTATAATAATCAGCTTTTGCTTTATCGCCCAGCTTGGTATAACAGAAGTGAAGATTAAGATAAACTTCACCATCCAGTAAATGTGCAGGAAAACGAACTAAATAATTTTCGTAGGTATCAGCCGCTAACCGGTACTCTTCCAGTTCGTTTTGATAAGCCTGGGCCAGTATGATCATATTTGCAGCAATGGTTTCATTGCTTTCACTTACTTTCTCTTCGGTAAGCGGCAAATTGCCCATCAGCGATTCATAACTTACCTCTTCAGCCGGAGCAGCAGGATTTTTTGCGTCGCCTTTAGCAGTATTACCTTTTTCATTTTTAACATCGCCTCCGGTGCCTGCAATGGCAACAGGAGTTTCTAAAGAAACTTTACGGCGCCAGTTATCTACATTGGTACGTTTGCCCCATCTGCTTTTAAATTCGCTGAAACCTTTTGACTTTAGAGAGCTATTATTAAAATACCATTCGCCTTTGCTGTTGTTGCTGGCAAAGAGATCGGGGCTTTGCTGGTTATTATTATTAAAAGGCGAAACGGGCTGATTATAGCTGTTGCCTTCATCTTTATACCCTTTTTCTTTCCTTAATTTTCGTACTAATTTTTTCACATAATCTTCTCTGGCGTCAGGTTGCATAGATGCAATGCGCTGCAGGCTGTCTTCCCTTTCAATAGTGCTGATTGCATCGGCAATTTTAACCAGTGCTGTTTTTCTTTCCTGTATCTGTGCTATGCGTATATCAAGTAATGAGTCGGAACCGGTCTGCAAACTGTCGTACATGGCTGCAGCCAGCAGGTATTGTTTGCGGTCGTAAGCAATATCACCCAGTTCTAAATACGCCCTGTTTTTGTAATTGATATTGTCTTCATTATACTTCAGACTTTTATTGTAATAAATAACAGCCGCATTGGTATCGGGTTTTTGCATGGCCAGTTCGCCTGCCGAATAGTAAACTATATCACGGTAGGCTTCATACTTGTCACGCCGGCCCATGCGTAAAAGATTGCTGATGCTTTTATCAAGTTCTTTCGGGTCTCCGTTTCCTTTCAGCATTTTAGCATCATTCAGCCTGGCATGAATATCCAGCAAAGGGTCAACAGTATGTCTGGACGCTTTTGCGTAATAAGCGGAAGCTTTATCATACTGGCCTCCCGATTCGTATAACTGTGCAAGTAAAAATTCCCAGCGTGATTTATCCTGTTTATTGGCCGCCGTGCTGAGTGCTTTTTCAAGATGCACAGCAGTACTGTCGTAATAGCCCTGTTTAAAAAACCAGTAGGCATTTAATTCTTCAAGATCATCCCGTAATCTTTTGGGAAGATTAGGATCAACCTGCAAAGTGTTGATCAGCCCGCCCGACTCCGCAAACTCATCCAACTCTATTAAAGTACGGGCAAGCCACAGAATGGCATCATTACGGCTGGGTGGCTTTGCGGTAAGCTTTTGTAAAATGTTTCTTTTTTCTTTATTAGCAATGGAAGTGCTGCTGGATCCTACAATCCGGTCATCATCATCATTTTTTCTTTTACGGGGAAAAAGATTGTAATTGATAAACTGAAAAGTCATTAAGGCCGAATCAAAATCTTTACGGTAAAAATAAGCCTTGCCTATAAGCATATACATATTATCAATCCAGTCGTTACGCAGGTCGTGTAATAATATACCTGCGGTAGAGGTGTAAATAACAGAATCCAGTTCAATTTTTTGAGCAGCTGTGTTATCTAATGTATAAGGGTAAAAAGCCAGCAGATTCGAATAATCATCCTGTGCCGAAAGTTTAGCACGGTCAACAACTGTATTTACCCGGTTATTGGCATTATAATAATAATTGTAATGAGTTATTGTATTCTGAAAAAAATTACGTGGTACAGTAAATTTCTTTTCGGCTGTTTTTTCGGAACCAAGTTTTCTGTTTTCAAATTTTTCCGGCTTTTTTTCTTTACCGAAAGGGTCAAAGGTCCAGGTTGGTTGTGCTGATACCGAATTTGAAAATCCGGAAAAAAGTAAAAATATCAGAAACAGGTTTGTAGTTCTCTTCAGCATGAATCAAAAAGGTTGTATAATAGGGCTAAATATCGGTATTTTTTGCTAATTAATACCGATAAAAATCTCCCGGTAATTACTTTAATATTTTTTTAGGAACAGATAAGATGCTATTGATATTAAAAACTTTGTAAAGGTATAAGCTATACAGGGAATTACAGCTGTTTTTCAATTGCTTTTTCAGCTGCATTGCTTAATTTTATCGTTCAACAAAAGAATATGGCAAAACTTGATGCCAACAGCACGCTAAAACGGTTGAGAAACCGTTACAGGTTGGTAGTTATGAATGAGGATACCTATGAAGAGGTTGTTAAGTTTAAACTTAGCAGGCTTAGTGTGTATGTTTTTTTAAGTACAGTATTTGTTGTTTTAGTAGGACTCATTATTGCTCTTTTGGTTTTTACGCCTTTGAAATATTATTTGCCGGGATCGGGTTATGGTAATGCCAAACAGCTAAGAGAATACCGGATGCTTAAAATAAGGACAGACTCGATGGAGCAGGCATTACGCTACAAACAAAAATACTATGATGATCTTCATAAAGTACTGGACGGAAAATTACCGGTTTTAGATACTAATAAATTAAAGTTACCAAAGGTGGAAAACCTGGTGGAATAATCAGCTTACTGAACAAAAATCAAAGTATATGTTTAATTCAAAATCCAAGTCATCTGATGATGCAACCACAAACAACGCCAGCACTTTAATTGGTGCAGGAACAACAATTACCGGCGATATGTTCAGCAATGGCGACATACGTATTGACGGTACATTAAAAGGAAACCTCAAGGGCAAAGCAAAAATTATTGTTGGCACCGAAGGACATGTTGAAGGGAATATTGAAGGATTGCAGGCCGATATCATGGGCTTAGTAACCGGCAATATAAAAGTACAGGAACTTCTTTTTCTGCATGGCAGCACTAAAGTGAATGGCGATATTTATGCAGGTAAACTGCAGATAGAACCAACGGCAGTGTTTAATGGTAAATGCCATATGGGCGCTAATGTAGTTGAGCTGAATAATATTGCAGAGCCGGATACTGAGGTTGCCAATGCAGTAAATCAATAAATATTGTTTTAATGAATCTTCTATTTAGGGCGGCAAGGCCATTGATACTAACATTTGTGGCTTTGGCCGTATTAATAACCAACCAGATCATTTTTTTTAATGATGGCAAGATTGATTATGTGGCATTGATGGGAGCCAATTGCCTGTTCTTCCTCGTCAGTTTTTTTATTTTCAGAATGCAATACCTGGCCATGCAGCATAAAAACCCAAGCGTTTTTATACGCAGTGTAATGGGAGGGATGCTGGTTAAAGTATTTGTGTGTGTAATTGCTGTAGTTGCCTATTATTTTCTCAGCGGTCCGGCATTTAATAAACCGGCTGTTTATATTTCCATGGTTATTTATATTGTTTATTTAGTAGTGGAAGTAAGAACCATCATGAAGCTGAATAAAACCAAAAATGCCTAAGCAGGAAGCGCCCTTACTACAGTTACAGTCTTATTTGCCGCCGGGCAGTTTTGATGAAGTACTGTTTTACCTGCAACATCATAAAGTACATCTTACCATCAGCCGTAAAAGGCAAAGTATATTAGGCGATTACCGCCATGCCCATTCCGATAAAAATCACCGCATCAGTGTAAATGGAAACCTGAATAAATATGCTTTTCTGATAACCTTGTTGCATGAACTGGCACATTTGTTCACTTACGAAAAATACGGACACCGGGTACAGGCACATGGCAGAGAATGGAAAGATGAATTTGGAAAGATACTGGCAAAGTTTTTACTGCAGAAGGTATTTCCGCCGGATATTGAAAAAGCATTACTGGGCACCTTGCAAAACCCGGCCGCCAGCAGTTGTGGCGATGAAAAGCTTTTACGGGTATTACATAATTACGATGAAAAAAAAGAAGGTACACAATTGATTGAGCAGTTAGCACCCGGAACTTTATTTGCCATAAAGGGAGGCCGTATCTTTAAAAAAGAAGAGAAGATCCGCAAACGTTATAAATGTGTAGAAGTTAAAACAGGTAAATATTATTTGTTTAGTGCTGTTTATGAAGTGAATGTTATTTAGTCATTCTCCAGATTTTTTATCATCCAAACATCACAACCAGTATGGCCGCTGCTTCCTTGAGCTGATGATAGAAATGTAAACCCAAATTTTTCATACATCGGAATTGCAATTGTTAATTCCGGCATGGTTTCCAGGTAAATTTTTTTATAACCCATTTCTTTTGCTGCTGAAATACATTTTTCCATCAGTAATTTACCAATGCCTTTACCTCTGCCATCGGGAGACAGATAAAGTTTTACCAGTTCGCAGGTGCCTTCATCAAGATTGACTGTGGGATAAATACCGGCGCCTCCTGATATTTTTCCATTTTGTTCAGCAACAAAATATATACTCTTATCAGCTTTAAAAACTTCGTATAAATGATCGGTTGTTTCATCGTAATAAACTGTGCCGGGTTTGTTGGCTTTAAATTCGGCTAATGTATTCCTGATGATTGTTGCCAATACCGGGTTATCATCCTGCCTGATGGTTCTTATAATAATGCCGGTCATAATTTTGTGAAATTTTGTACAATTCAAACCTAAGTATTTTTTTTAAGTTGATATACAGGCTGGTTAAATTAATGTTGAATAATACACTGGTAAAGTGGATTAAATGATTGAACAGAATTGTCACAGTCCTGTATATTTTAAGACAATGATCTTAATAGAAATGGTTTGGTATATAAAAATCATTTATATTGGGCAATAAAATAATCCTTAACAAGTTTGCCTGAAACATTAAAATATAGCGAAGAAGAATTGGTGCTGTTGCTGCAAAGCAAAGACCAACAGGCATTCTCATATCTATACGATAATTACGCTGCTGCATTAAACGGTATTATTTACCGGATGGTTGAAAGCAGGGAACTGGCCGAAGATATTTTACAGGAAGCTTTTGTTAAGATATGGAACAACTTTTCGAGTTACGATACCGGCAAAGGCAGATTATTTACCTGGATGCTTAATATTACCAGGAACCTCACTATTGATACATTACGGAGTAAAGGTTATAAAAAACAGTCGAAAATCTCAAGCGATGAAAATTCCGTAAATAATTTGACCGATGATAATAAAGCAGCAGAAAGGTTTGATGCAATGGGCCTGCGAAAGCAGCTGGTTAACCTTAAACCCGAGCAGCGAAGTATCATTGATCTGGCTTATTTTAGCGGTTACACACAGGACGAAATTTCGAAAGAAATGGGCATTCCGTTGGGTACCGTAAAAACCCGGATGAGGGCAGCAATTATTGAATTACGAAAAATGTTAGACTATAATTAAAGTGAACGCACAGGAAATCATATCGTCAGGTATATTGGAGCTTTATTGCATGGAGCTCACTTCGGCAGCAGAAACTGCTGAAGTAAGGCAATGGGCCAAACAATATCCCGAAGTGGCTGCAGAAATTGAAGCCATACGGTCGGGTTTGGAAAAATATGCCCAGACACATGCTGTTACGCCTGCTGCATCTGTAAAAGACAAATTGTTTGCTGCCATCAATACAAATGTCCAGGCACCTGTTGTTGATTTATCAAACAAGAATAATGCCGGCAAAGAAAACCTGCGTAGTATATCACCGGTTTGGAAATATGCAGCGGCAGCCAGTATTGTTTTATTGGTTGGCAGCTTGCTCTTTAATTATTATTTCTATAATAAATATCAAACTACCAATAGTAATCTGGCCACAACCCAATCTGAACTGCAGCAGCAAAAAGATATGGCAAGTGCCTTGCAAAGAGACATGGGGGTTATGGCAGATAAAAATGCTATGCCTGTTTCGTTAAAAGCCATGCCTGATATCGCTAACGCTGATGCCAGAATTTACTGGATGAAAAATACGGGTGAAGTTTATATTGATCCTTCTAATTTACCAAAAGCGCCTGAAGGTAAACAATACCAGTTCTGGGGTATAGTTGATGGAGTGCCGGTAAGCGGCGGTATGATTGATACCAATATTGAAATAGATGGAAAGAAAGTGCATATTCAGAAAATGAAAAGTTTTGGACAGGCACAGGCTTTCGCCGTTTCACTGGAAGATGCCGGACCCGAAAAAGAAAAACCATCTAAAGTTATTGTGCTGGGCAGCATATTGTAATACAGAAATCTCAAACCTTTTAATATTGATACTGCAGTCTGCAGTATTTTTTTTGCCTGCTAAAAAAATATCCTGCCAGAATAAATCCAATGTTTTTCATCTGCCGTACATAAGATGAAATCATTCATCAAAAACTAAAAATCAATATTATGAATCAGATTAAAAAATTCCTGTTTTTTGCGGCGGCTGTAATATTTACCAATGCATCATTTGCACAAACAGAAAAAACGGTAACCGTAGGCGGAGCTCCTATGTATCCCTCAAAAAATATTGTTGAAAACGCAGTGAACAGTAAAGACCATACCACACTGGTTGCCGCTGTAAAAGCTGCCGACCTTGTGGCTACCTTACAAAGCACCGGACCCTTTACTGTATTTGCACCAACCAACAGTGCATTTAATATGTTGCCAGCCGGTACTGTTGATAATTTATTAATGGCCGAAAGTAAGCCTGCTTTAACAACAGTATTAACCTATCATGTTGTTGCCGGCAAATACAATGCGGCAGATATTGCTAAATTAATTAAAGCAGGTAATGGTATGGCTGAATTAAAAACTGTTGCCGGTAAAAGTTTGTGGATTATGATGGAGGGCAAAAAGATTGCCATAAAAGATGAGAATGGTGGCATGGCTTATGTAACCATAAAGGATGTGAACCAGAGTAATGGTGTAATACATGTAATTGACCATGTGTTGTTACCAAAAATGTAAAGAGTTAGTGTTTCATGAATAAAAGAAGCCCTGTACATTTATTGTACAGGGCTTTCTTTTTAGTTTTTTATTTTAGTAACTCGGGAATCCTCCAATTCTTGATCCCTTGTTATTATAAACAGTCAAGTTGCAGCTCTTGTCATTTTGTGTACCAAAATAACCAATACGGGTTTCTGAATTATCATAAATACTTAACCTGCCGCCCGGTGTGGCTGCCGACATGGTGATTGTTTCTTTGCCATCCCTGGAAAGTGAAAAATGGCCGCCACCTTCAGTGGTTGCTGTTATCTTAGCCAGTCTTTTTCCATAATTATCGTTTACCTGTACATAGCCATCACTGGTATTTAATACACCTAATTCTACGGCCTGCTTTAAATCTTTATTATAGATTGCCAGATAACCACCACCAGTAGTTATTTGTGTTACTTTAAAATTCAGATTTCCTTCGGCATCAAATGTATTTATAGCACCGGCATCGCCTTCCGAAGTAAAAAGCCTTACCAGTCTTTGTCCTGATGTTGAAAAAGTAGAAAGATGTCCGCTCCCTTTTTCTTTATTCATCAGTAATACAACATTACCTCTGTCATCTACTACCTGAAATGCTTTTGCTTTTATCACGTCAGGTACTTCATCTTTTTTGCCCGACGACATTAACACAAATGCGATAAGTACAATTACTGCACTGCTGAAAAAAATGCGATAAGCCTTCAGGCTTCTTTCAAGTTTAATTACTCTTTGTTCAATCTGGTTCATAAAAAATAAATTAAGTGATTAAAGTTTGTAATGTGGATTACATAAAGTAACAGGTTTATTTTAAAAAATCAAAGCCCGCTGCCCCGTAATTTATGGTGCAAGTAAAGAATAAATGGCTGTATCAATAAAGCGGCCTCTAAAAAAGAAGTCTTCTTTAAAATAAGCCTCACGTTTAAAGCCGGCTTTTTCCAATAACATGGCAGAGGCTATATTGTCGGGATTAATATGCGCTTCAATGCTATGCAGATTCATTTTATTGAATCCATAATCAATTACAGCAAGTAATGCTTCTTTCATAATTCCTTTATTCCAGTGATCGGGATGAAGCATGTAACCAACTTCGGCACGGTAATGTTGTTTCATCAGCCGCCAATGGCCAATGGTACCAATTAAAATTTCGGGTTTATCAATTAAACTGATGCACCACATGATGCCATCGTTGCTGTTAAGTGAATCCAGTATTTTTTGAATCAATACTTCAGCTTCTGCCACATTCAGCAATTTTTCCCTGTCAATATATTGCATGGTTTCATCAGTACTTCTTAAATAAAATAATGCAGAGGCATCAGTTAGTGCAATACAACGTAATAATAAACGGCTGGTTCTTATTTCGGGAAAAGGGGAGAAGTTTACTTCAAGCATAATTAAATGTTATCGTCGGTAAATTACTGTATTTACATAAAAAATCCCATCGTTTAAGATGGGATAAGTTTGTGTTTTTTTAAACAGTGGTAAATTTAAGCTACCGCTTTATTTACCAGGGCAGCTGCTTCGCTTAATAAAATAGCGCTTTGTACTTTCAATCCGCTTTCGTCAATTAATTTTTTTGCAACATCGGCATTGGTACCTTGTAACCTTACAATAATCGGGATATTAATATTACCGATAGATGTATAAGCATCAATCACACCCTGTGCAACCCTGTCGCAGCGTACAATACCACCAAATATATTGATGAGGATGGCCTTTACTTTTGGATCTTTTAAAATGATCCGGAAACCTGCTTCTACGGTTTGAGCATTGGCTGTACCACCAACGTCCAGGAAATTTGCCGGCTCGCCGCCACTTAATTTAATCATATCCATAGTAGCCATGGCCAGGCCTGCACCATTTACCATGCAGCCAACATTGCCATCTAATTTTACAAAGTTTAAATTGAATTGTCCGGCTTCAACTTCGGTAGGGTCTTCTTCACTAAGGTCTCTTAAAGAAGCTATATCGGGATGACGCATTAATGCATTATCATCAATATTCATTTTGCAGTCAACAGCAATAATCTTTTCATCACTGGTTTTAAACAAAGGATTTATCTCCAGCATACCACAATCTGAACCTACATATGCGTTATATAAATTGGTAACAAATTTTACGCAGCTTTTAAAAGCCGCACCACTCAACCCCAGGTTAAAGGCAATTTTTCTTGCCTGGAATGGTTCCAGCGAACCACCGGGATAAACCCATTCTTTAAATATCTTTTCAGGTGTTTCATGTGCCACGTCTTCAATATTCACACCACCTTCGGTACTATACATTATTACATTTTGTCCGGTTGCACGGTCAAGTAAAATTGATAAATAAAATTCTTTTACAGGATTTGGCCCCTCATAATAAACATCCTGTGCTACTAAAACTTTACTTACCAGTTTACCGGCTTCGCCGGTTTGAATGGTAACCAATGTACCACCCAGAATATTCTGTGCAATTTGTTTTACATCTTCAGCAGTTTTACCAACAGCTACACCACGTTGCTCAGTACCCACTATTTTTCCCTTACCACGTCCGCCGGCATGTATTTGTGCTTTTACAACCGCAAACTTGCTGCCGAACTGAGTATGAATTTGCTTATACGCCTGCTCAGCCTCACCGGGTGTGTTACAGGGAATGCCTTCCTGCACAGGAACATTATACTTTTTTAATAATTCTTTTGCCTGGTATTCGTGAAGATTCATAATGTAAAAATTTTGGCGAAGATAAGAAATGCTTTCCAGTTATGGATTAGGGGTTTTGAGTTCTCTTTCCTTAAGATTCTGAACATTCCTTTAACGTATCTTACCTTACCTTTGGCACTTAAAATAATAGTATATGATGCTGAAAATTACTGAAGCAGTAAATTTTATTAAAACAATATATAGTGATAAACCTGCTGTGGGAGTAGTATTGGGCAGCGGGCTTGGAAGTTTCACCAATGAAATAAAGATTGAACAAGAGATTCCATATGGAGATATTCCGCATTTTCCGGTAAGCACTGTTGAAGGGCATAGCGGTAAACTTATTTTTGGCGAACTGGGCGGAAAAAAGATTGTGGCCATGTCGGGCCGTTTTCATTTGTACGAAGGCTATTCATCTGAGCAAACAGTTTTTCCGATAAGGGTTATGAAGTTTTTGGGTATTGATACTTTGCTGTTGAGTAATGCAGCAGGCGGAGTTAACCCATCGTTTAAGGTTGGCGACTTAATGATCATTACCGACCATATCAGCCAGTTGGCTCCAAACCCGTTAATCGGAAGAAATTATAAAGAGCTGGGGCCAAGATTTCCGGACATGAGTGAACCGTATAAAAAAAATCTTATCGGTAAAATGAAAGAGGTTGCCGCCCAAAAAAATATTAAAGTACGTGAAGGTGTTTATGTAGCTGTAACCGGCCCAACTTTTGAAACCCGTGCCGAGTATAAAATGATACTTACGTTGGGAGGCGATGCGGTGGGTATGAGTACGGTACAGGAAGTAATTACTGCGGTACACATGGGGCTTCCGGTTTTTGCCATGAGTGTAATTACAGATGTTGGCATTAGAGAAGAAGAAAATGTAATAACACATGAAGAAGTTTTGCAGGCAGCTAAAGAAGCTGAACCTAATTTCAAAGCTTTGTTTTGTGAATTAATTGCACAATTATAAGTTTAGTAATGAAGCAAATTGTTGCATCCTTAATATTGGTTTTTTGTTTTCATTTTGCATACGCTCAGGAACCTGATGTTATCAGGCAGGTTAGCGGCAGGCTGGGTAATATAGGTAATGCGGCAGCAGGTAGCAGAGATTCAATCAGTTTTGAACACCGGGATGATAAAAAAGATTCAATCGGAATCTATTATAAATACCTCGATTCTATCCGCAGCATTCCTTTCGATTCTTCCATCAACGATTTTGATAAATACTTTTCTGTTCCGTCATCATACCTGTATTTAGGTAATAACGGTGCAGCGGCTTATTCATTAATTTATGAACCCAGTGCCAAACCGGGCTGGGATGCAGGTTTTCATGCATTTGATATTTACCGGTATACACTCGAAGAATCGAAATTTTATAAAACCAATAAACCATTTTCGCAACTGAGTTATCAATTGGCATCCGGTAAAGAGCAAATGTTTAAGGTCCTTCATACACAATCGCCCCGGCCAAACCTGAGTTTTGGTTTTGATTACCGGTTAATCAGTGCTCCCGGTTTTTTTGAAAATCAAAATACAAATCATAAAAGCTACAGGCTTTTCAGTAATTACCAGGGAAAGCGTAAAAGGTATGCGGCTTTTTTTATTTTATTAGGTAATACGCTGCGTAACTCAGAGAATGGCGGTATCAGATTCGATAGTGCATTGGCTGATCCCAATCAGAAAAAAAGATTTTCAGTAGATGTTAACCTGGGCAATGATAACAATACGGATCGTAATCCATTCAACACAACGATTATTACAGGTAATGTGTATAAAGATTTTACTGTTTTTTTACGGCAAACCTATGATATAGGTAAAAAAGATTCTATTGCCATAAATGATTCCACTACGGAGTATCTTTTTTATCCCAAACTGCGGGCACAGCATAGTTTTACCTATAGTACTTATAATTATTTGTACAGAGATAATGTGGCAGATTCGGCCGTTTATAAAAACTGGTACGATACCGTACCTGTGAGAGGAGTGGATAGTTTTTTTGTTAGCGAAAAATGGTCGGTGATGAGTAATGATTTTACGCTGCTGTCATTTCCGGATACTAAAAATTCGGGTCAGTTTATATCCGCAGGTATAAAACTCGAAAATATAAAAGGAGAATTAAAAACAGGAACAAGGAATTTTTATAATTTCATCATACATGGCGAGTACCGGAATAAAACACGCAATAAGTTATGGGATGTACTGGCCAGCGGGCAGTTTTATGTAAACGGGCTTAACAGTGGCGATTACAGTGTTTATGCAACAATTGCAAGGCATTTAAATAATAAATTGGGCGGCATACGGCTGTTTTTTAAAAATGTAAACAGGTCACCATCTTTTATTTTTGATAACGCATCTTCTTTTAATTTAAAAGGTGCCAACAACAGTTTAACCAAAAAAGAAAATATTATTTCTTTTGGCGCCGAGGCAAAT
>JBATAS010000077.1:0-4375 GCA_049661965.1 Ferruginibacter sp.
GAAATTATTTGCATGAAAATAATTTCATGGATATTGAAACGCCTTTTTTAATAAAGAGTACACCTGAGGGCGCCAGAGATTTTGTTGTACCAAGTAGAATGAACCCCGGCCAGTTTTATGCGCTGCCGCAAAGTCCGCAAACATTTAAGCAGTTGTTGATGGTTAGTGGCTACGATCGTTACTATCAAATTGTAAAATGTTTTAGAGATGAAGATTTACGTGCCGACAGACAACCTGAGTTTACACAGATAGACTGCGAAATGGCTTTTGTAGAGCAGGAAGATATTGTGAACATGTTTGAAGGTTTGATAAAGCATATTTTTAAAGATGTAAAGGGAATTGATTACACTGATAAAGTGGAACGCATGACCTGGGAAGAAGCCATGTGGACCTATGGAAATGATAAGCCCGACATTCGCTTTGACATGAAACTCTGCAATCTGAAATTTCCGTCGCATACTTTCCCTGCAAAAGAAAATATTTCATCACTCATAGCCGGTGAATTTGCCGTGTTCAATGATGCTGAAAGTGTGGTTGCCATTGCCGTTCCGGGATGCAGCGAATACAGCCGCAAACAAACCGATGAACTGACCGAGTGGGTAAAGCGTCCGCAGATTGGTATGAAAGGACTAGTATTTATCAAGGTTAATGCCGATGGAACTTATAAAAGCAGTGTAGATAAATTTTATACAGAAGATAAATTAAAAGCGATCGCCGAAGCAACAAATGCAAAAGCAGGCGATTTGATTTTAATTTTGGCCGGTGCCGAAGAAAGAACCCGTAAAGCCAGCAGTGATTTAAGAATGTATATGGCTGAACGCCTGGGCTTACGCAGAGATGATGAATTTAAATTACTGTGGGTAATTGATTTTCCGTTGTTTGAATATGATGAAGAAGGAAACCGCTGGGTTGCCCGTCACCACCCGTTTACTGCACCTAAGCCCGATCATATTGATATCATGATCAACAATAATCCTGCAATTGAAGATGCGGCAAAATATTTAGAGCATCCTTATGCCAACATTAAAGCCAATGCTTACGATATGGTTTTAAACGGTAACGAAGTTGGTGGTGGTTCCATCCGTATCTTTCAAAGAGAATTGCAGGAAAAAATGTTTGCAGCCCTGGGTATGGATACTGAAGAGCAGCAACATAAATTCGGTTTCTTACTCGGCGCATTTGAATATGGTGCGCCACCGCATGGTGGTATTGCTTTTGGTTTCGACAGACTTTGTGCAATCATCGGCGGCAGCGAAATTATCCGTGACTTTATTGCTTTCCCGAAAAATAATTCAGGAAGAGATGTAATGCTGGATGCGCCTTCAACTATTGATGATAAACAGTTTGAGGAGTTGCAGATAAAACTGGATTTGAAAAGCTAAAATTTAATTATTGAAAAAATGGTGGTTACATACTGTATCATGTGTTTGTAACGGCGTGGCTGTAACCACAGTTTTTCTATTTTTTATCTATGGCATTATCTCTACTGATTCAGCATTTACATTTACCGACGGTCTAGGGGTTTTTGTGGTCTTGCTTGGATATACTGTTTATATCGTTTCCGACATTTGGGGCCTGAAGCTCTACAATTGTTATAAAAATCTGGAGCAGGTTAGTTTCACAACTAATGGGAAAATTCATGTAATCCTTTTTTTTCTAACAGTTGTACAATTATTTACCGGCTATGCATCTTTTTTTATAATCCGAAGGCTTATATCTAATTTCCCCTACTCTTATAAAAACATAGATAGTTTCTGGGATCTCCTTGGATATTTCATTTTAATCATTTTCATTACTTCAATCATTATATTCGTTGGATATATTTTCCTCTTAAAAGCTCTTAAAAAGAATAAACTCATTTTAAAAGAGGAAATTGAAAAGATTGGAAACCATGATCTGATAAGTGATTAAAAAACAGTTCTCTTATTTTATTGAATAGTAATTTTGACTTTATAATTTTAATTTTTGACTTCACTCCCTCCATTAGCCGAGCGCCTTCGTCCATCAACACTCGATGAACTTGCAGGACAACAACACCTGACCGGCAAAGGAAGTATTCTGCGTACTGCCATAGAAAATGGCAAAGTTCCCAGTATGATTTTATGGGGACCGCCCGGCGTAGGTAAAACAACCATTGCCAATATTATTGCCAATACATTACAGGTTCCTTTTTACCAGTTAAGTGCCATCAACAGTGGTGTAAAGGAAGTACGTGAAGTAATTGACCTGGCTAAAAAACAACAGAACGTTATTCTGTTCATTGATGAGATACATCGTTTTAATAAAGGTCAGCAGGATGCATTATTGGGTGCTGTTGAAAAAGGCATCATCACCTTAATTGGCGCCACCACCGAAAATCCCTCGTTTGAAGTGAACAGCGCCTTACTTAGCCGCACACAGGTATACATTTTAAAAGCGCTGGATGAAAAAGATCTTATTGCATTATTGCAACATGCTATAAAAAATGATGAGGTCTTAAAAACAAAAAAGATTTCGCTAAAAGAAACAGAAGCTATCATCAATATTTCGGGCGGCGATGCCAGGAAATTATTAAACCTTCTGGAGCTGTTTACCGATTCACTTGGCGATACAGCCATTATAACAGATGACGCTGTTATGGAAATTGCCCAGCAACGCATTGCTTTGTATGATAAAAAAGGCGAACAGCATTATGATATTATTTCAGCTTTTATAAAATCTATACGTGGCAGCGACCCCAATGCTGCAGTATACTGGCTGGCCCGTATGATTGAAGGTGGCGAAGATGTAAAATTTATTGCAAGACGTTTGCTGATACTGGCCAGTGAAGATATCGGCAATGCCAATCCTAATGCATTGTTGCTGGCTAATGCAACATTTGATGCAGTAAATAAAATCGGTTACCCCGAATCGCAACTGATTTTATCGCAATGTGCCATTTACTTAGCCAGCAGCGCTAAAAGTAATGCCGCCACTGTTGCCATTGGCGCTGCCATGAGTGCAGTAAAACAACATGGCGATCTGTCTGTTCCCTTGCACATCCGCAATGCACCAACCAAACTGATGAAGAAAGAAGGTTATGGTAAAGGCTATCAGTATTCACACAATTATGATAATAATTTTTCGCCGCAGGAATATTTACCAGCCGAAATAAGCGGCACTGCTTTTTTTGAACCGGGTAAAAATTTACGTGAAGAAGAATTGCGGAAATTTTTAAAGATGCTGTGGAAGGATAAATATAATTACTAAAACTTCTTTTGGATGATTAAGCCAATAGAGGTAACCACATATTTATCTACCTGAAGTTTAAGATGTATTTTTTGCTGATGGGGCTCTGTATCTACCATAAAATCTTCGGGCAGGCCGCCAACAGAAAAATCAAGTTCTTCAACAAAATGCCCTTCATCTCTTAACTCCTTTGCTATGTATTCAATATCACGCTGCCGGTAAATTACCGTATCGTTATTTTCCTGTGTTTCGTCGTTACTGGAAACATTATATTCTGTTGTATGTACAGACCAACCGCCGGGCTTTAAAGTTTTCAATTGATTTTTTAAAAACCCAAACCCCTTTTCCAAAGTTCCCAAATGTTCAAATGAACAACTGCTCCAGTTAAAATCAAAATCCATTAAATCATCAGGAATATCATTCATATCAACAGCACGGTACTTTACTCTTTCCTTAAATTCAAGTTCATCGCATATCCCTCTCTTATTTAAAGAATCAAGTCCAAGGCAAAGCTGGTTGGCATTATCCCAACCCATCTCTTTTCCTTTTTCGGGTAAAATATCAGTAGCCAGAATATTTACCGCATATTTTGCAAACATCGCAGGCAAAGGTTCAGTTCCGGCAGCAAACACCAGTCCGTTTTTATCTGCTGCAATACAGCCCCGTTCCCACAAAGCCTGCATTATATAAACATATTCCCATTGTTTTCGGTGAAAATTTGGTTTTTCTCCCAACTCGTTACACCAATGCATATACCAATCACGCTGGTAATCTTTTGCCTTGCACAATTCCGATCGTCTTTTGCCAAAGTCGTTTACCAGATCTGTATTCCAGTTTTTTTTCAGAGATATAACTTCCGTCATGTGCTTACTATTATTTACCGTAACGAATCGTAAACCTTTATATACTCCAGCGCTTTTTCTTCCCAGCAAAACTCGTTGCCCCTTTGCATAATTCTTTTTGATAACCCGTTCTTTCGAAATTCCTGCATACCTGCGTTAAAAACCTGTTGCATATGCAGGGGTTCAAAATTTTCGAAATAAAATGCAGTATCGCCACCTATTTCGGGCAACGAAGTCCGGTTAGATAAAAATAACGGCTTACCAAATTTCATCGCCTCCACAACTGGTGCTCCAAAACCTTCTGCAAGAGAGGGTAACATGAAAGC
>JBATAS010000078.1:0-4776 GCA_049661965.1 Ferruginibacter sp.
GCAGGCGTCCAGTCCTGGCTGCATCCGCATATATTTACCAAAAAGTTTTTAATAATTGTTTTGCCTTCGGCAGAATGATAAACTTCTGGATGAAACTGTAAACCATATAGCGGAAAAACTCCGCTATTATCTTCGCTGGTTCCCCCTTTGGGGGGCGGAGGGGGTGTTGTCTTCTTAAAAGCCGCTACCGGAATACTTTCTGTTGTTCCCAGCAATTCAAATCCCTCAGGCAGTTCCTTAATAGTATCACTATGGCTCATCCATACCTGTGACTTTTTTGATACATTCTCCAGCAGGGTATCTTCTTTTTTAATTGTAAAAATGGCACGGCCATATTCTCTTTTTTCACTTTTATCAACCCTTCCGCCATATAATTTAGCCGTAAGCTGTGCTCCGTAGCAGATACCAAGTACGGGTACTTTTGCCAGCATTGCTTTTACATCAACCAGCAATGCCTTTTCTTCATTAACAGAAAAAGGTGACCCTCCCAGGATAATCCCCCTTAAACCCGGTTCGTAAACTATTTCTTTATTATAAGGGATGATCTCACAATAAACATTTGCTTCCCTTACGGTACGTGCAATAAGCTGTGTGTATTGAGAACCAAAGTCGAGAATAAGAATTTTTTCTGTCATATTGCTGCGAAGGTAAATAAATACTTGATGCTACAATTTGGTTTTGAAACTGATTAACCTTAAGATTTTTTATATTTGCTCAAATAGTCAAACCATGAAACAAGTTTTAGCAGTATTAACAGCCATTATAGTATTAAACTCTTGCCAATATACCAGTGGCAGCGGGAATATTAAAAGTGAAACCCGTTCAATAAGCAATTTTACTGAAATATCGGTAGGCAGTAGTTTTGATGTAGAAGTTAAGATAGGGCCTGTTACTGAAGTAAGGGTAGAAGCCGATGATAACATAATTAAGTATATAGAAACAGAGGTTTCGGGAAATACATTAAAAATAAGGCTCGAAGACAATCATGCCATTTCCAATGCTCACCTTAATGTATATATAACTATGCCCGCCTTAACTGCTGTCAGAACCTCAGGCTCGGCCAGTGTAATAGTGGAAGATGTAATAACCAGTAAAGAAAAGCTGAGTTTTAAAGCCAGCAGCAGTTCGGATATTAAGGCAGAAGTAGATGCCCCTGAAGTAGAAGCAGAAACCAGCAGCAGTGCCACTATCAACCTTAGCGGTAAAACAAGAACCTATCATGCCTCAGCTTCCAGCAGTAGTGATATTAAATCCTGGGATCTTTTAAGTGAAAATGCAACTGCAAAAGCCAGCAGCAGTGCCACCATAAAACTACATGCAAGTGTTAGTTTAGATGCCAGAGCCAGCAGTAGTGCTGATGTTGTTTATCATGGTGCAGCTTCGGTAAGTAAGTCTGTCAGCAGCAGCGGCTCAGTTGAAAAAAGAGATTAAAGCCTGATTCTCTATCCTTTTTTGCACAGTTTTCTACTTTATACCTGCTATTAAGCTTAAAAAATTCCTTGGAAACTATTTCCAAAATATTTTAAGCTTTCTTTTGCTATTTACATTCAACCCCTTACCTTTGCACTCCAAATTAAAAAACGGATTTAAAAAGTTCTTTTTATATGTCACAGAGAATCAGAATAAAATTGCAGTCTTACGACCATAACCTGGTTGATAAATCAGCAGAAAAGATTGTAAAAACGGTACGTAGTACTGGCGCAGTAGTAACAGGACCAATTCCTTTACCTACGCACAAGAAAATATTTACCGTTTTGCGTTCTCCGCACGTAAACAAAAAAGCTCGTGAACAGTTTCAACTGTGTACGCACAAGCGTTTATTAGACATTTACACCAGCAGCAGCCGTACGGTAGATGCTTTAAGTAAGTTAGACTTACCTAGTGGTGTGGATGTTGAGATCAAAGCCTGATGAACTACTTGAACGAGGGTCCTTCGACTCCGTTCAGGATAGCAAAAGGTAAGTTCTTAAAAGAAAAAAAATAATGAACATCTATCTGCTCTTATTAGAGTAGCGCTGGGTATAAACAAGATACAATGAAAAGTATTATTGGTAAGAAAATCGGCATGACGAGTATCTTCGATGTAAGTGGCAAGCAAACTGCTGTTACTATAATTGAAGCCGGCCCATGCGTGGTTACACAAAAGAAAACCGTTGAAACAGACGGGTACAATGCTCTCCAGATAGCATTTGGTGATAAAAAAGAAAAGCACTCCGTAAAAGCTGAGATCAATCACTTTGCCAAAGCGCAAACCTCTCCTAAAAAAATCGTTCAGGAAATCCGCAATAGCGAAATAGACAAGAATGTTGGTGAATCCATCACTTGTGACATCTTCACAGAAGGTGAAAGCATTGAAGTGGTTGGTACTACCAAGGGTAAAGGTTTCCAGGGTGTTGTAAAACGCCATGGCTTTAAAGGTGTTGGTCAGCAGTCTCACGGTCAGCATGATCGTCAAAGAGCGCCAGGTTCTATCGGTAACTCATCCGATGCCAGCCGTGTATTTAAAGGTATGCGTATGGGTGGCCGTATGGGTCAGGACAGAGTGACTATGAAAGGATTGAAAGTGGTTAAAATTTTCGCAGAAAAGAATTACATATTAGTTAGTGGTTCAGTTCCGGGCCATAACGGTTCAATTGTTTTAATTCAAAAATAACCCTTCGACTCCGCTCAGGGTTACCAATAAAAATAAGTACAATGCAAGTAGACGTTTTAGATATAGAAGGAAAGCAAACCGGCAGATCGGTTGAATTACCTGATGAAATATTCGGTATTGAGCCTAACGACCATGTAATTTACCTGGCTGTTAAACAATACCAGGGTGCTCAGCGCCAGGGTTCACATAAAGTGAAAACCCGTGCAGAAGTTAAAGGTTCTTCTAAGAAATTACACAAACAAAAAGGAACCGGTGGAGCCCGTAAAGGTAACCTGCGTAACCCTTTATATAAAGGTGGTGGTACTATTTTTGGACCAAAACCACACAAGTATGATATCAAATTAAACCGTAAGGTTAAAGATCTGGCTAAGATGGGAGCCTTGGCTTATAAAGCGAAAGAAAGTGCCATTATTGTTTTAGAAGATGTGAAAATGGATGCACCAAAGACATCAATATTCACAGGTATTTTAAACAACCTGAACATTGCAGGTAAAAGATCATTATTTGTTATTCCTGAGTATAACGATAACCTGTATTTAAGTCTGCGTAATTTACCATCAGTTAGTGGTACTTTATTAAGCGACCTGAATACTTATGATATCTTAAATGCAAACGTTTTGGTATTAACAGAAAGCGCTGCAAAGATATTCAGTGAAGAAAGCGTAGAAGCATAATTAAGAAACAAAAAAATTAAAGACGAATGAAACTGTCTGATGTATTAATAAAGCCGATTTTATCTGAGAAAGCCAATCAGCAATCAGAAAAAATGAACCGTTACTCTTTTGTAGTGGACAAGAAAGCTAATAAGCTGGAGATAAAAAGAGCTGTAGAAAGTTTTTATGGTGTAACCGTTGACAATGTAAATACCATTGTTGTGCCTTCAAAAGCAAAAGCAAAATACACCAAAGCCGGATTTATAGTTGGCCGCAAGCCTTCTAAAAAGAAAGCAATAGTAACCGTAGCCGAAGGAGAGACAATTGACCTGTACGGCAGCGAAATCTAATACCCCCTCCGCCCCCTAAAGGGGGAACTAAGCGGAGTACAATAATTTAAAAGAATGGTATTCAATTACCGCAAAAATTGAAAATAAAAAGAATTTAAAATGGCATTAAGAAAATACAAACCAACAACGGCAGGAACCAGGTGGAGAATTGGTAATGCGTATGCAGAGGTTACTACAAACGTTCCGGAAAAATCTTTGCTTGAAAAGCAAAAAAACACAGCCGGCCGTAACTCTTCTGGACGCAGATCAATGCGCTATATGGGTGGTGGAAACAAAACCATGTATCGTGTTATTGATTTCAAAAGAAGTAAGAAAGATATTCCTGCAACTGTTAAGACCATCGAGTATGATCCAAACCGTACCGCTTTCATCGCTTTATTAGCTTATGCTGATGGAGAAAAGCGTTACATCATTGCTCCGCAGGGATTGCAGGTTGGACAAACAGTTATCAGCGGCGACGCAGTAGCTCCGGAATTAGGAAATGCATTGATGTTTAAGAACATGCCTTTGGGTACAAACGTTCACAACATTGAAATGCAGCCTGGCCAAGGTGGTATCCTGGTACGCAGTGCCGGTACATCTGCTCAATTAAGCAATAAAGAAGAAAAGTACGCAATATTAAAAATGCCAAGTGGCGAGTTGAGAAAAGTGTTGATTAAATGTTATGCAACCGTAGGTGTTGTTAGCAACAGCGATCACAGTCTGGAGAGCATGGGTAAAGCTGGCCGTAACCGCTGGAAGGGTATCCGTCCACGTACAAGAGCGGTAGCGATGAACCCGGTAGATCACCCGATGGGTGGTGGTGAAGGTAGAGCTTCTGGTGGTCACCCACGTAGCCGTAAAGGTAAATATGCTAAAGGTGAAATCACCCGTACAAGAGGTAAAGGATCAGATAAGATGATCATCACAAGAAGAAATGGTAAAAAATTACCTAATAAATAGAAATTAATCATTGTTAAAATATTCTGATAATAAAATCGGAAGAATCAACAGAAAAAAATAAAACATGGCTCGTTCGTTAAAAAAAGGTCCTTATGTAGAAGCTAAGCTTGATGCTAAAGTTGCTGCAATGATTGAAGGAAAAAGTAAAAAAGGTGTTATCAAAACCTGGAGCAGAAGA
>JBATAS010000079.1:0-9605 GCA_049661965.1 Ferruginibacter sp.
AAAAAAGCCCCCGTTTTTCAACGAAGGCCTTTTAAAGCGCTGTAGGGGAAGGGATCGAACCTTCACGAGGCAGTTAGTTGTAGCACAAAGTTCGGTGGTCGACCCCGGTCATCTTGATATTACTACCAAAATGGCTCTATGCTATATTTATCCTGTTATCCTCACCCCCGAGACAAGGGGGCATGTCTGCCAAAAATTTCATCACCCCACAATTTTTAAGATCTTCAAACCAATACCCGATTGCTTTGATAACACAAAACTAAGGTAAAAGGCCGTTATGTTTAACATCATTTATAAAATATTTGGAAATTATAGAATTAATTCAAATATTTGCTGAATGATTTGAATTAATTCAAAAACACAATCTATAATGGCTACCAAATTAAATCTTGACAAACTCGATCTGCAGATCATTCATGAAATGATGGAGACTTCAGAAATCTCTTATGCCGAACTGGGTAAAAAACTGTTTGTAAGTGGCGGAACAATTCATGTACGCATTAAAAAATTGCAGGAATTCGGTATTGTGAAAGGAAATAAAATGGACGTTGATATCCGGCAACTGGGTTATGAAGTAACAGCATTTGTTGGAATCTATTTGGAAAAAAGTTCCTTGTATGATGCAGTAGCTAAAGAACTGATGAGCATTCCGGAGATTGTTCGCCTGAATTATATCACCGGTAATTACAGCATGTTTATTGAAATTGTTTGTAAAGATATTGCCCAGTTGCGTTTTGTATTGCATGATGAACTGCAAAAGATAAAAGGGATAGACCGTACTGAAACATTTATTTCTTTGGAAGAAGGATTTAACAGAAATGTGCAGGTGGCTCCCAAAGAATAATTTGGTTATGGGTTGATTTGATAATTTGGAGATGTACAATAAAATTTACCCTGTGTATTCATCATCAAATCATCAAATTGCCAAATCAATTAATTGTCTTTCACATCAACTGCATCTCTCAACCCATTTCCCAGTAAATTAAAAGCAAGCACCAGCAACATTATAGCAAAGCCCGGAATCAGTGCCAGTAAAGGATTGTGTGTAATGATGAAATTATAGTTCTCCTTTATCATTAATCCCCAGCTTGGTTGCGGCGGCTGAATACCAATGCCCAGGAAACTTAAACCGGCTTCAACAATAATGGCTGTTGCAAAATTTGCTGCTGCAATTACCATAACAGGCCCCAGTATATTTGGCAAGATATGCCGCAGAATAATTCTACTGTTTTTTAAGCCCAATGCTTTTGCCGCCTGTATATATTCCATTTCCTTAATGGCCATAACCTGTCCACGAATTAAACGGGCCACACTCACCCACATGGTTAGCCCAACTGCAATAAATATTTGCCAGAAGCCTTTGCCCACGGCCATGGTAATGGCAAAAACCAACAATAAAGTTGGAATACTCCAGGTGACATTTACCAGCCACATGATTACTTCATCAACCCAGCCACGGTAGTAACCGGCCAATGCACCTAAAATAATACCAAGCGTTAAAGAAATAAGTACAGCAATAAAACCCACAGCCAGGCTAACTCTTGTGCCGATGATGAGGCGGCTTAAAATATCCCTCCCGAATTTATCGGTACCCAGCCAGTATTTTTTTGTGATGATATTTGATAGAATAGCCGAAGGATTGTTGTTGGTTAACTGGTTGATGGAATAATATTGAACAACGGTGGTATCGTCATCAATAAATTTATTTACCAAAAGACTATCGCCTGAAATATTGTAACCTTTTATTGGTACGAGTTGATAATTATTTTTTCTGCCACCGATAAATTGTTCAACCCAATTGTTACCTGTTTTATTGCTGGATGGAACTTTTAAAAACTCCTGTTCATATCCCGGCTTCTTTGCCTGTATCTCCACCGTTTGCAGATCAGCATTGGGTGAATTATCAGGAGCAATCACATAACCAAAAACTGAAACCAGCACTGCTAGGATAATTACAATCAACCCAAATAAAGCACCCCGGTTTTTTTTGAGTCGTTTCCACATTTCCGCCTTAAAAGAAAAATTGGTTTGGGCCATGCTGTAAATTACGGTTTCAATTTTTTATTTTACTTTTCTTTCTTTCCAGTTATAACTGCCAAACTTACCCAGCCAGCCTGCAATTACTGTGTATATAATATGAAAGGGCTGCATTATCGGGAATAACCAAAGCATTTTTTGTTTGCCAAAAAAGGTTGCAACCGGATACAGAAAAATTAATTCAACTATTATTTTAATAATCAGCAGACATAACCATACTCCCCAAATTGATAATTGATAATTAATAATTGATAATTGGATATTCTGGAATAAAGCAACAATTGGTAATGCAAGCAACAAAACATTTACCAGGTAAACCAGCAGCAGCACCGCAAAAATCCTTTTATCATCATACTTATCAGCCTTACTTGCCCAGCGGATGCGCTGATTAAAAAATTCTTTTACAGAATGTACCGGTTCTGTTTGCACAATTACATCTCTCGATTTTAAGAACATCACTTTATCAGGATGCAGTTTGTATATTTTGTGCATCAACAGCATGTCATCGCCGCTTGCAATGGTATCAATGCCGGCAAAACCACCCACTTCATCAAATGCTTTTTTTGTATAAGCAAGATTGGCGCCATTACACATGCTGTGTATTTTTTTATATACCGATGCACCGGTTATTCCCTGTAGCGTTGCAAAATCCAACGCCTGGAACATTTCAATAAACCGAAAACCACAATTAATGGAAACCGGGGCAGCAATAAATGCGGGTTGATATTCTTCATAAAACGAAGAAATGGTTTGCAGCCAGTCTTTTGGTACAATACAATCAGCATCGGTAGTAACAATCAGTTCGCCGGCTGCTTGCTGAATTGCAATTTCAATTGCTTTCTTTTTATAAGAGTTTAAGTTATCCTCAACAAAATCTTTTAAGGAAATGAGTTTTACATGTTGTGATTCATAGTTTTTAATAATGCCAGCAGTATTATCAGTTGAATGATCATCAACTACCAGTACTTCAAATAATTCCTTTGGGTAAGATTGGCTACAAACAGAATCAAGGCAACCTGCTATGCTTTTTTCCTCATTCCGTGCCGGAATTATAACCGTAATTTTTGTTTTTGACTTTTGACTTTTGATTTTGTAGACAGGAATACCCAGCCAGCTCTTCCAATAGTAAAGGATGAGTAATATATATATACCTAAAATAACCGCTAAAATGATGAGTAAAGCCTGCTGCATAATGGTTTGCCGTACAAGTGAGCCCCGCCCACGGCGGGGACGATGATGCCATGAAATACCAATGACGGTGCAACAAAAATAAATTTTTACGAACCAAAATAAGCATTATCTTTGTTTAGTTGCATAAACAACTATATGTCAAACAACCAATTTAAAAAAGGAGAGTTATACAGCTTTATCACCGGGAAAGCCAGCACGGCAATTGGCAGGCGGTTGCAGAAAAATTTTAAACAGGATAATGTAGAAATAACCATTGAACAGTGGAGTGTTCTTTATCATTTGTGGAAGGAAGACGGCATGAGCCAGCAGGAACTTTGCGACGCCACTTTTAGAGATAAGCCCAGCATTACACGCCTGGTAGATAACCTGGAACGGATAAAACTGGTAAAAAGAAATGCATCAAAAGAAGACAGGCGAAAAAACCTGATTGTTTTAACGCCCGAAGGAAAAGAACTGGAAGAAAAATGCATGGAAATTGCTAACAATACTTTAAATGAGGCACTGCTGGGTGTAACCAACGGGCAGATTGAAATTGCGAAAGAGGTTTTGCAGATGGTGTATGATAATCTGAAATAGTTATCTGTTGAATGTTATTTGTTATCCACAAAGCTGCCTCGGTTATAATGCCAATTAACAAATAACCAATAACGATTCCAAACTTTTAAAATAATATTCATGAGCACAACATCAACAACAACCACTACTCCGCTCAAAGGCGGCGAATGGTTAATTAAAGAAAGCAACCCATTTGAAACGTATACACCCGAAGACTTTAATGAAGAGCAACGGATGGTAAAAGATATGTGTCTGCAGTTTCTGGATACAGAAGTTCACCCGATTGTTGAGCGCATTGATAAAATGGAACCGGGACTGATGCCATCGCTGATGGTAAAAGCCGGTGAGCAGGGTTTGCTGGGCGCTTCTATTCCCGAGGACCTGGGCGGACTGGGAAAAGATTTTATTACTTCAACCTTAGTTAACGAAGGCCTGGGTGGCGGATTTTCTTTCAGTGTTGCCATTGCAGCACATACCGGTATTGGTACCTTACCCATTTTATATTTTGGTACCGAAGCTCAAAAGAAAAAATATATTCCCAAGCTTGCAAGCGGCGAGTGGAAAGGCGCTTACGGCTTAACCGAACCCAACAGCGGCAGCGATGCATTGGGTGCAAAATCAAACGCAGTGCTTAGCGATGATGGAAAACATTATATCCTCAACGGACAAAAATGCTGGATAACTAACGGTGGTTTTGCCGATGTATATACCGTGTTTGCACAAATTGATGGCGATAAGTTTTCCTGCTTTATTGTAGAACGTGGCATGGAAGGATTTACGCAGGGACCCGAAGAACATAAGATGGGTATCAAGGGTTCATCAACCGTGCAATTATATTTTCAGGATTGTAAAGTACCGGTTGAAAATTTATTGGGAGAAATTGGCAAGGGCCATATCATCGCTTTCAATATTTTAAATATCGGCCGGTTGAAATTAGCAGCCGCTGCAATTGGCGCTTCCAAAATGGCATTGGGTACAACCATTGAATACGCAAACACCCGTGAACAGTTTAAAACAGCTATCGCCAATTTTGGCGCCATTAAATATAAACTGGCCGAAATGGCCATCCGCATTTTTGTAAGTGAAAGTGCTTTATACCGCACCAGCAAATGGATTGATGATAAGGAAACCGAACTGGCTGCTGCCGGTAAAACTTTTGCCGAAGCTTTACTGGGCGCTGCCGAAGAATATGCCGTGGAGTGTGCCGTACTTAAAGTGCATGGCAGCGAAGTGCTGGATTATGTTGTTGATGAAGGTGTACAGGTGCATGGCGGAAACGGTTTCAGCGATGAATACAGCATCAGCCGTGGTTACCGCGACAGCCGCATTAACCGCATTTACGAAGGCACCAATGAAATTAACCGACTGCTTACGGTGGATATGATCTTAAAGCGTGCCATGAAAGGTAAGCTTGACCTGATGGGCCCAGCCATGGCCGTTAGCAAGGAACTGATGAGCATTCCCGAATTTGGAAACGATGATGACAGTCCGTTTGCAAAAGAGCGCAAGACCATTGTAAATATGAAGAAATGTATTTTGATGGTGGCCGGTGCTGCCGTGCAAAAATTGATGATGAAGATACAGGACGAGCAGGAAATACTGATGAATATTGCCGACATGGCTATTGAAACATTTGAAGCCGAAAGTACTGTATTGCGTGTGATGAAGATGGTGGATAAGCAGGGTGAAGCCGCATTACAAAATCAGATTGATATGATGCATTGTTATTTAAATGATGCAAATGACAGGGTAAACAAAGCAGGGAAAGAAGCCATTAATGCATTTGCCGGTGGCGATGAGCAACGCATGATGTTATTGGGACTGAAGCGGTTTACAAAAACCGAACCCTTTAACAGCAAAGATGCCCGCCGCAGGATTGCAGATACATTGATTGCAGCCAATAAATATCCCTGGTAATAAATATTTGTAAATAACTTTAAAAAACACTTCATTCTGATGAAGTGTTTTTTTGTTAGTGAACTAAGCAATGATAACTATAAATTATACCTCAATACATATCCGCTTCCATAACCATTTCTTCTAACGGGTTGCGCCCAAGCTGGTACAGCAGCGTATTACAGCGATGCAGTAAAGCCGGCGGCAGGTCGGCAGTGCTGGCATGATTCCAGAAAGTAAGCAGCAGGTTTTGCTGAATAAGTGTAAGTGGCTCCTGCAGTTTTACAATTAGGTGATGCAGTGCTGATATATCTTCATCCTTTAAATGATTAAAGGCATTATTAGCCAGCAGGTCAATGGTAAGCGAAAGAACGGTTTTACTTTGCAGCATAAATATGATTTAAAATGATGTAAGCCCTCCAATCGGCAGGAAAGCTCAAACTATAACGTAAAGAAATTGTGAAGATTATGTTATGGAATTGTGTACCGCTGTAAATGTGTGTTATCTGTGGAAAAGCAACCCGCCAACAACACAATTTTATTTATGGCATGGTTTTATTATATTTATAAAAGCAGAAAATTAATTGTAAAACCATAAAGTATTAACGATGGCTAAAAAAATTAAAACGAAAACCAAAAAGGCAGCGCCCAAAAAAGCAGCGCCCGAAAAAAAGGCTGTAAAGAAAGCAGCTGTTAAAAAAGCGGCACCCAAAAAAGCGGTATCTAAAAAGATTGCAGTAAAAAAGGCGGCGCCAAAAAAAGCAGGCGACGCTAAGAAAAAGGCAGTAAAGAAAGCAGCGGTTAAAAAAACAGCAGTAAAAAAAACGGTCAAAAAGGCGGCACCCAAAAAAGCGGTAACAAAAAAAGCCAGCGTTAAAAAACCGGCAGCTAAAAAAGTTGTTGTCAAAAAGCCCGTAGCCAAAGCGCCGGTTAAAAAATCGTCCGGGCCGCCAGTATTACCGCCGGTTACCGATATTCCGGCCATAATACCTATTGAAACCTTAATTGAAAAAGTGATCAGCGAAGATCCTATACGCTCGTTTGATAAACATGTTTTTCAAAAAGCCACAGCCAAAGGCGATCCCCGCCATAAGCTGCACCTGAACAGCAAATCTAAAAAAGCAAATATGCCATCAAACAAAAAACCTTTGTGGCGTAAATAGAATTGTATATATAAATGATGTAAAACCTGCCCTTAAAGGGGTGGGTTTTTTATTGCCTCTGCCTGTTGCTGCGCCACAATACATACCAAACAATTACTGTACTGTTTTGCCAAAAGGCATCATCGAAATTTCTATCAATTTAAAATGCTGTTTGGCAAACGGAATACCAATGATGGTAATGGTTAACAGCAGGCCAAAGAATATATGCATAAGTGCCGTGTACAGCCCGCCGCTTAATAACCATACAATATTTGCTAAAATGGTAAGGCAACCTGTATCATTAGAACTACTCACTACTTTTTTACCAAACGGCCATAGCACCAGCCCCGCCAGTTTAAAACATTGCAGGCCCCAGGGTATGCCTACTACAGTAATACACAAAATAATGCCACCCCATAAATAACCCAGCGCTGCAAAAAAGCCGCCGAAGATGAGCCAGAGAAGGTTGTAGAGAGGGTTCATGTGTGTTTTAGATTATAAATAAAGATACAAAAAGAGTTATTGGAATTTAAGTTTGGTGTGTGATGATAAAAGCTAAATTCGTCATGAATTTTTTTTATTAAAATATTTTATTGCTGTTTCACCAATCCATTTACCCATTTGTACTGGAACTGCATTTCCAATTAATTTGTATGAACTTCTATTGTTTTCAAAATAGAAATCATCAGGAAAACCTTGCAACCTTGCATATTCTCTGATGGTAAATGGCCTCATGCCAAATCTTGTATTTTTATCCTTTACAAGTCTTGTGCTTAAATCTTTTGAATAATGCGCTACACAGGTCGGTGCAACGGCTGATAATAAATTAGGGTCAACGATGATTGGCAAGTCTCTATAATTACCCTTAATTCTTTTTATAACATAATCAGGCATATCAAATTCGGGCTCAAGCTCTAAAATAGACTTTAGTGTCGGTCTGTTTTTTATCTGTGTGGGAGCTTTTATGACGAAAGGAGTTTTAGTGCCAATTAAAATAAGCCTTTTCCTTCTTTGTGGCAACCAGTTTGTAGCGTCAATTGGACAAAAGATGTTTACATAATAGTCTGGAAGTTTTGTCATCGCCTCCATTACTACTTTAAATTTTTTCATGCCAGGCACATTTTCAACAATATACATTTCAGGCTTTTCAATTGCTATATGTCTAAAGAAATGGAGAAAAAGGTCATCTCCTGTACGTGTACCATGTATATCAGCAATAGGAGAATATTTAGTGCACGGGTATGTTCCAACTATAATATCTGTTTGAGGTTGCTCTAAAACAGTTTTATCTTTTATGTCTACATTTAAAACGTTATGAGAAAAATAGTGGCTGTTTAATTTCATGCAGTCTGTGGCTTGCCTGTCAAGGTCAAGTGATTGGACTAACTTAACACCAGCCTGCATTAAGCCGAGTTCCATTCCTCCACAACCAGAAAAATATCCTTTTGTTGTTGGTTTATACATGTGTTTTATTTAAAAGTAAGTTCCGAAAACAGATAAAACTTACTGGTATGTTTTAGGACACAATTTAAATGCTTAATATTGAGTTGCATTTGCTTTTAAGTCACATTGGTATAATTTTAATAAGCGTTTAAAAATATGGATTGGACCAGGGAAGAAGTTACACTTATTGTTTCTGATTATTTTGATATGCTTCAACAGGAGTTAAGCAAGGAAAAGTACAATAAAACTTCTCACCGCAATATCATTATTCCCAAACTAATTGACAGATCTAATGGTTCGGTTGAGTTCAAACATCAAAACATCAGTGCTGTTTTGGCAAACAATGGAATTCCATTTATAAAAGGATATAAGCCACGATTTAAGTATCAACAATTATTAGAAGAGGAAGTGCTTGATTTTTTAGCGAAAAACAAAAATATACTTGAGCCGGAGTTCGACAGCTTTTCAAATGACGTTAGCACCAAAAAGCCGTTAGAAAAAATAGACTTTGAAAATTTTCTGGATGAGGATTTGGGCTCATCTTCAGTTGTAAATGAGTCTGAGCCTGACTTCAGGCCAATAAAGACTAACTTTCTTGAAAAAGAGCAAAATAACAGAACTCTTGGAGAACAGGGGGAAGGTTTGATTATTCAATTTGAAAAGTGGCGTCTCATAAAGGCAGGAAAAGACAGTTTAGCAGATAAAATTGAATGGATTTCAAAAGATTTAGGAGACGGGACCGGATTTGATATCCTTTCTAAGAATAACAATGGAACAGACCGATTCATAGAAGTAAAAACTACAAAACTGACAAAGGAAACACCCATTTATCTCTCAAGGAATGAATGGAAATTTGCTCAATTAAAGGATAAAGATTTTTTTCTTTACCGTGTTTTTAACTTTGCTGCAAATCCTCAGTTGTTTATTAAACAAGGACACTATGAAAGCTTTTGTAGACTTCAACCGCAAAGTTTTAAAGGATATTTTTAATTCTGTCTATGCGGTTCATATTATAACTCCGTTGTTTTTTTGTATGCACATCGGCCATATTGTAAATCTACACAGGGTTTTGTTAAACCCATAAGTAATTACACAATTATTAACCTGCTTTATCATTCTGGTATCATTTTGGGAGCAGTAACTGTAATTGATAATATTAAAAATACCTGGTATGAAAAAGATAATAGGTTTTACATTGCTGCTTTTTGCTTTTGCCGCCTGCACAAAAGAAAGCGTTAATAATAACAACACAACAACAGTTATACGCTACCAGTTTACTGCAACGCTGGCGGGCAATTACAGTTTTGAGGGTGATGCTGATACCGTTCATTTTTCGGAAAC